>CALBND010000150.1 GCA_937896305.1 uncultured Actinomycetes bacterium | reverse complement strand
CTTTTTTCAAAAATGGTGATTCAGGTTCAGCAGCACAAGTGTAGGTAGCTTTACCGGTTTCATCTAATTTTGATGATCTTAAATAACCTAAGTCACAAAGACGCGGTCTTGCTTTATAAACGGATTCATCCCCAACAGTTCCTGGAAGTTGCACAACTTTAAAGGGAAAACCGGTAGGTGAAGCACGGTGATCTGTTTTAACTTTTAGATTTCCTTTTCGAGCAGCATCTAACATTTGTTCTCTGTATTTTGGTAATAATCCTGAATCATTACTTAAAGCAAATAGTGTTCCAACTTGCACACCTTGGGCACCTAATTCAAATGCTTGTTTAACCGCACCTGGTGTTGCTCTTCCTCCTGCTAACCAAAAGGGTAAACCAACAGCTTTCATTTTTTCAAAATTAACTTCATCTAATGGTCCAAAACCTGATTCGGTCTCAACTTTTCTTCTCGGTGGTGCATTATGTCCACCAGCCATCCAATGTTCCACAATAAAACCATCGGGTTTAGTTACATCATTTCTTGACAAATATGAAGCTAATACTTCTGCAGTAATAATTGCTAAAAACATTGGTCTAACTAATTTAGGACTTTGTCCAAAAGATTCTTGTGGATCAAAAGTTAAAGTCGGAGCAGCCATCCCACTTGGTCTTTCACTATCAATACTTAAAGTTCCAGCTTTACCTTCAGCAAAATCTCTAATGATTTGTGGAATTTCTCTAGGAATTCCAGCACCCATTAATACTGCATCTACTCCAGCTAACATTGCGCCATAAAGTGCGGCTGGTGTTGCGGTTTGTAATTTTTCTAAAAAGTTAATTCCAACTTTACCTTTACCTGCTTGTTTGGCTAACCAAACTTCTACAAAGTTTGCTGCAACAACTAATTGATCATGTTCATGATGTGCATTTAAACTAATTCGTCTCATCGGACGATATGGTTGACCATTTCTTCCTTCAGGCAAAAACCATTTATCTAAAATATGAGATGTAACTTCTGGGTAAGGAAAATGTTTTAGCGCTTCACGCATATGTCCACCAGTGTCACCGTTTTGTAGGCGTCTGGCTACAACTGATTCCAAAGCAGTTCCTGAAACCACTCCCATTTGACCTGTTTCAGCAACTTTTTTAGCTAAACCCCAAGAGGAAACTGCAGCACCCATGCCACCTTGAATGATCGCTGGTAAACCCAGTGCGCCCATTTGATTCCTCCAAAACACTTTCAAACCTTCGGTTGAGTAACTTACCGAAGCGTAGGTTGGTTAGGACTAAGGATACGACACTTTGAGCTATCCCACTAGGTGGGTAGGAGGGTAAAAACTACTTTTCTTGGATCTTTCTGAGCAATTCTGAGACTTCGTGAGCGTGATATCGACGATGCCCCCCTAAAGTCTTCACAGCAGTAAGCTTTCCAGCCTTAGCCCAGCGGGTCACAGTCTTAGGATCGACTCGAAACATGGCTGCAACTTCACCTGGGGAAAGCAGCTTTTGGGGCACAGAACCTTCCTCAGCCACCAGCATTTCCTCCATAGGCAATAGTTAAACAGACATTTAGTTCAGTTTCATTGTCTCCTAAATGCATATATTTAGTAAATATTGGGAGATTTCGGGCTATTACTGGATTTTACGGCTGAATTCTGGCGCAGAAGAATTTATAATAGATATAGAATTAATCCAAGAAAGCAATTCTCATAGAGATTTGAAAAAAGACTACCGGAAGTTAATTCAAGAAAAAACCAGTTGGCTAAAGCTGACTTTGAACTGAATAGAAATGTGTGAGGGGTGTAACTCATATGGGTCGTGGCCGTGCGAAAGCTAAACAAACTAAAGTTGCCCGCGATTTAAAATATGGCAGCAATGAAACAGATCTTTCAGCGTTAGCAAAAGAGTTACAAGCTAACCAGTCAAAAGATGAAGAAATTGATTCTGCTTGGAACGACTTAAACCGAGACGAAATTTAAATTTCGTCTTTAACTTGGTTAAGGATTAGATAAGAGTCTTCTCT
>CALBND010000149.1 GCA_937896305.1 uncultured Actinomycetes bacterium | reverse complement strand
GTAGGAATAAACTGCGAAATTACGCCTGTAAATATTCCAAGGGGTAGCCAATAAGGGACATCAATTAAAAGCAGAAAGATAGAAGTGAATGCTGCATTTAAACCAGCCAAAATAATTCGACTAATGACAAAGCCACCAGTTTTCTCGGTTGTAACTTTCCATACTGTTGAAAAAACTAATTGTTGTTTAGCTGGAAGCCAGCCAGCAATTGTTTTTCTGATGGTTGGTGCCTCAGCTGCAAAATAAAATGTAAAGAGAAGGACAGTAAATAAATTAAATATGAATCCAACAATACTTGAGACAATCCCTAGTAAACCACCGGCAAGATTTTGAGCATAGTTTGTTAATTCAGGATTAGAGATATTAAGTGAATTTTGAATTGAGGTTGTGCTTAAGTTCAAATTAAATGTTGAATTTAACCAAATAACAAAGCCGTCTACTAAGTCAGGTATTTGCGTTATAAGGCTTGAAAGTTGTGAAATAAATAATTGACCAAAGGCATAAAAGAATCCTAGAATAAAAACGATTAATCCAGAGATAACGATTAAAGTTGCCCAACCTCGTTTGATCCCTGTTTTTGCCAACCGGTTAACCAGGGGAGTGATTGCGATTCCTAGTAGCCAGGAGAAAAGTACTAAAAATAGAAAATCTTTACTTTTGAAAAACGCCCATTCAATTAATTGAAAGAGCACCACGAAAGCTATAACAGAAAGTAATAACTTTTGAATAAACTTTTGATTAACCCCATATTGCCAAGTGTCACCAATGGTTTTTTTAGCTGTAATATCACTTGGAAAATCCTCATTGGGTCTTGTCATCAACGGCTCTCCTATGGCTTTCTTTAACTCTACTTAACTTATTTACCCAATGCCGTGTTGTGGGGCTTAAGGAATACAGGAGTCAAGCACAATTGGATTTATGCCCCAATATCGAGACGAAGGAATAGTCCTTCGCACCCAACGCCTAGGTGAAGCCGATCGGATAGTCACAGTTTTAACCAGAAACACTGGTCGAGTCAGAGCGGTGGCTAAAGGTGTTCGTAAAACGACTTCAAGATTTGGTGCCCGGGTTGAACCTTTTGGACATATCGATGCTCATTTTCATATTGGAAAATCATTAGACATCTTAAGCCAAGTTGAATCTTTCTATTCTTACGGAGCAACACTTTCGCAAGATTATGCCAAGTGGACCGCAGGACAAGCAATGTTAGAAACAGCAGAAAGATTAACTCCTGAAGAAAAAGAGCCAGCAACTCAACAATATTTATTATTAATTGCAGGACTTCGAGCACTTATAAAAAATGAGCATGATGCAAATCTTGTTTTAGATTCTTATTTACTGCGTTCCCTTTCTTTAGCAGGATATTCACCAACTTTTTTTGAATGTGCCCGGTGCGGAGACGAAGGTCCACATCGTGCTTTTTCAGTTGAAGCAGGTGGAACCACATGTCAGGAATGTCGAGCTGCAAGTTCGGTAGTACCGGCCCCTGCCACAATCGCTTTAATGTCAGCCTTGCTGACAGGTGACTGGAATGTTGCAGATGCTTCGGAATTAAAATATAGAAGAGAAGCCAGCGGAATAATCGCTGCATATTTACAATGGCATATTGAAAGAGGACTTAGGTCACTGCGAATGGTTGAAAGATAAACATGGCAAGAAATATTAATAAATATCCAAAAATTCCCAAACATAAGACGGGTGTTAAGCCACCGGGAATCTCATCACAATTTATGCCAAACCATGTTGCCATTGTCATGGATGGAAATGGGAGATGGGCCAAAGAAAGAGGATTACCCAGAACAGCAGGCCATGAAGCCGGAGAGCTTTCACTATTAGAAGCAGTTTATGGTGCTCTAGAAATTGGAGTTAAATATTTAACTGTTTACGCATTCTCAACAGAAAACTGGAAAAGAAGTCCACAAGAAGTAAAATTTTTAATGAATTTTAATCGGGAAGTCATCCATCGTCGAGTTGATGAGATGGACGAGCATGGAATAAAAGTTCGATGGTCTGGGCGTCAAGGAAAATTGTGGAAAAGTGTTTTAGATGAATTGAAGAAAGCTGAAAGAAAAACTGCCAAAAATGATCGACTAACTTTAACTATGTGTGTTAATTACGGGGGCAGAGCTGAAATAGCTGATGCCATAACTGATATGGCTCGAGATGTAAAAGCAAGAAAACTTAATCCAGAATCAATTACTGAGAAAAAAATACAAAAATATTTATATGAACCAAAAATGCCTGATGTTGATTTGTTTTTAAGAACCTCTGGGGAACAAAGAACAAGTAATTTTCTACTCTGGCAATCTGCCTATGCCGAAATGGTTTTTATGGATGTCTTGTGGCCAGATTTTGATAGAAGACATCTATGGCAAGCAATTGAAATTTATGCCAAACGTGAACGCCGTTTTGGAGATGCTAAACCAAATTAACGACAGTTAGCGCAAGTTCCAAATACTTCTATAGTGTGTCCAGAAATTAAATAACCTTGCTCACGAGCAATCTTCTCAGTCCAAATCTCAACTTCAGGAGCAGAAATCTCTGTGGTTTTATTGCATTTCGTGCAAACTAAATGATGATGGTGATCAGTGCTGCAAGCTCTATAAAGTGCTTCACCGTCATCATTTCTTAAAACATCGATGGCTCCTGTTTCAGCCAAGGCTTGTAAAGTTCTATAAACAGTGGCAAGACCAACTTTTTCTCCTCGAGAAATTAATAATTTATGAACTTCTTGTGCAGAGGAAAACTTTGTAATAGTTGCTAAAATATTTGAGACTGCTTTGCGCTGTCTTGTTGATTTGAGTTGTTCAGCTACCATCTTTATGCACCAACATTTCCAACAATTAACCACATGATTACTACTCCAAGAACTGTGGCAAGCATTGTAAATTTAGAAGGATGTCTGGAGTGAGCTTCTGGTAAAATATGAGAAGTTGCTAGATAGATTACAAATCCTGAGAAAATAGCCAAATACAGTCCAACTGTTTCTTCACCAAATGCAATTAGGCTTCCCAGCGCTGCACCACTTATTCTCATCACGGCATCAATAATCAATAGTGCTATCGAACTTCTTGTCCATTTCCCACTTTTAATTAATAGTGAAACAGTGTTTAAACCATCGCTAAACGCGTGAGCCAACAAAGCTATGAAAACTGTTAAACCTAGACCAGTACTTACTTGAAATGCGATGCCAATAGCAACGCCATCTAAGAAAACATGTCCAGCCATTCCTAAAGCACCCAGTCCACCTGCCACATTTACTGGATGTTGATGATCTTGGCCATATTCTGATTCATGGGAATCATGTGAGCCAAAGATTTTCTCTAAGAAATGAAGAGTTAAAAAGCCTGCGACCAAGGCTAGGGAAACGATTTGCACTCCACCAAAACTTTTAGTGTTCATTTCAAATATTTCGGGGAGTAAATCAAAGCTCACTAGACCAAGTAGAAGACCACCGGAAAGTCCTAAAACTAAGTGAAGACGATCTTTGCCTTTAATGGCAAGGGTTCCACCTAGAAATGTAGCTATGACTGTGACAGCGGAAAGAACGATTGCGATGTTCATTTCTGATTTCTCCTATTTTCCCAATACTTTTGGATGAATAGAAGAAAATCTAACCTAAATGAGAATGATTGTCAAACTCATTTAGAATCGAGAGAAAGCTGAAAAAAAGATCAAGAGAGCCACAAAGCTTCGAAGTGCCCTAGATGAACTTGAGAGAAGTGGCCAAGAAAGGATCAGCAACCAAACTAAAACCAACCCAATGAAGGTTAAGGCAAAAAAGCCAACCCATAAACCTGCCGGTTGAGTGGGATTAGAGAGCAATCCAAGTAAAAGTAGGAGTGTCAGTACTAAAGGAAGCACCCAGCGGGGCATTGAATGAAGTCGCACTAAATATGGAGCACTAGCTTTCTCAAATTTTTTTCGAAATTCTGACATTTGTTTTCACCTTTTCTTGCCTGGCCTTGCTCTAGTCTGGCGGATATGTTTGTTATAACTCGCCATAGACCTACCGAGGTCGCCATATTTCTTGAAGCAGCCAAAAATATGCTGCAGATTTTTTCAAACGAGCCAGGATTTATCAACACTAAAATTGGCCGTTCCCCTGATGATGTTGAAACTTTGGTAATCGTGCAGAACTGGGATTCGGTTGGTAATGCTCGCCGGGGATTAAACTCCAGCAAAAATCGTGTGCATGTTTGGCCAGTTATGTCCTCAGCTATTGATGAACCCACAATGTTTGAAACCTTGTATGAATTTAATCAAGGAATAGGTACAAATTTTGAATCGATGCTTAACGAGGAATAAATCAGTCTTTAAGTAGGCTTATGATTCAGGTATTTGCAAGTAACATTAAAAAGGAGGTAGGCAAAAAGTGGCGCTAGATCGAGTTGAAGCAATTGTTAATTTAGCTAAACGCCGCGGCTTTGTTTACCAATCAAGTGAAATTTATGGTGGTTCAAGATCAGCCTGGGATTATGGTCCTTTAGGGGTTGCTTTAAAAGAAAATGTTAAACAGCAATGGTGGCAAAGTGTTGTTCGTAAAAGAGATGACGTTGTTGGGCTTGATTCATCAATAATTCTTGCACCACAAGTTTGGCAGGCTTCAGGCCACGTTGAAGCATTCGTAGATCCATTAACAGAATGTAAGCATTGTCATAAAAGATATAGAGCAGATCAATTAATTGAAGCTTATATGACTAAAAATAAGAAAGAACCTGCCAATGGTTTAGCCGATATTGCTTGCTCTCATTGTGGAACTAGAGGACAATTTACTGAAGAGAAAATGTTTAATGGCATGCTCAGGACTCAAATCGGGGTTGCTGAAGATGAGGGATCACTACATTATTTAAGACCTGAAACTGCACAAGGAATTTTTGTTAATTTTAATAATGTTTTAACAACTTCGAGAAAGAAACCACCATTTGGTATTGCTCAAGTTGGTAAGTCGTTTCGAAATGAAATAACTCCAGGAAATTTTATTTTCAGAACTAGAGAATTTGAACAAATGGAATTGGAATTTTTTGTTAAACCTGGAGAAGATGAAAAATGGCATGACTATTGGTTGGAGCAACGTTGGAATTGGTATGTTGATTTAGGAATTAGCCCCGAAAACTTAAGAAAATTTGAACATCCTAAAGATAAACTTTCACATTACTCAAAAAGAACAGTGGATATTGAATACAAATTTAATTTTGCAGGATCAGAATGGGCAGAATTAGAAGGAATAGCAAATAGAACTGATTACGACTTAAAAACACACAGTCAAGCAAGTGGTACTGACTTAAATTATTTTGATCAAGAAAACAACGAAAAATGGACTCCCTACGTTATTGAACCTTCAGCAGGATTAACCAGAGCAGTTCTAGCATTTTTACTTGATGCCTATGATGAAGACGAAGCCCCAAATTCAAAAGGTGGGGTTGATAAAAGAACAGTTTTGCGTTTAGATAAAAGATTAGCCCCTATTAAAGTTGCAATTTTGCCTCTATCAAGAGATGAAAAATTAAGTCCCCTGGCTAAAGAAATCGCACAAGAGTTAAGAAATAAATATATGGTGGAATTTGATGACTCTGGCGCCATTGGCAGAAGATATCGAAGAGCAGATGAAATCGGCACCCCTTATGCAGTAACTGTAGATTTTGAATCACTAGAAGATAAA
>CALBND010000148.1 GCA_937896305.1 uncultured Actinomycetes bacterium | reverse complement strand
TAACTCCTGCAGGTTGGGAAATTGGTTTAGGTAGATTCAGAGTTTTATCTGTTCCAGGAAAAGATCAAGCCGCTATTCGTTGGCACGAAGGTGATCGCGGACCAAGAGCTCCCATTGCAGAAGCGGTTACAGATAAGTGTGTTACTTGTGGTTTTTATGTAGCAATTTCAGGTTCACTGGGGCAAACATTTGGTGTTTGCACAAACAAGTTTTCAATTGAAGATGGAAAAGTTGTTTCACTAGATCACGGTTGTGGTGGGCATAGCGAAATTGTGGTGGATCTTCATTCCATACCAACTGGTGAAACTGTGCTTGATGATGAAAAACTTGATTCACTAGAACTAAGTGATGAAGAATTAGCGGCGGCTTCATTAGAAGAAGCAGCGGTTGAGGCCGAAGAGGATGAAGACGATGACACTGAAGTTGAAGATTTAGAAAGAAACTTAGACATTATTGACGAAGCCGAATTAGAAGAAGAACAAGAATAATTATTCTTTAAGTTTTCGTTTTCTATTATGTAAAATTCTTAAACCAATTATTCCTAGGAAAAATCCAAAAATAGCAATTCTTAACCAAATTACTTTATCAGCTTCACTTATAACGCCATTTTGAAAAAATATAAATAAAGTTGCGATTGCAAATAAAACTGTGCCAATATTTAAAGGCCTGATTCCATCGGTATCAAGAGGCTTAATATCTTTAGAATCAATATTTATTTTTTTCAAGCAAGACCTTTGAAAGCTTTTTCAATTTGCTGAGCATGATCTAGTGGATGCTTGGTATAAATTCTTAGCCAATCTGCAAAAGAATATTTCCCACGTTCAGAATGGATTCCAGTTCGTTCTAAATCTGCTAGCGTAATTCTTTGTAACACATCAGCAGTTGATGCTCTGACTGCTTTATAAACTGCCAACGAATTTGTAATGTCTGCTGTTTCGTATCCCAACGCAGGTGTTATAGCCCAATTACCTTCGTCATAACCCATAAGAGTTGGTTCACTTTTTTCACCTAACAAACTTCGCATCCGTGAATAGGAACTAGTTTCCGAATCTGCCATGTGGTGCACAACCATGCGAGCAGACCAGCCATCTGGAGCACGCATATCTAGATTGTCGCTTTTAGAAAGAGCTTCTTCGATCGAAGCAGTTGCTGAAATATAATTAGAAATCGCTGTTTTTAACTCTGAATTATCCATATCCACAGCCTACGCCTGACATAATGGGAATCACTATGAGATTGCTTATAAAAATTGTGGCGATTGCTGCAGCCGTTTGGGTAACTACGTTAATCGTTCCTGGCATTGAGGTTTCTGGCTCAGTCTTGAACTATTTGGGGATTGCACTCATTTTGGCGATAGTTAATGCCAGCTTAGGAACGCTTCTAAAGGTTTTAACTCTGCCTTTAGCGCTACTTTCCTTAGGTATTTCTATGTTGGTAGTTAATACAGCGATGCTTTTGCTAACTGCTCGAATTAGTGATTCGTTGACTATCACTGGCTTTTGGAATGCATTTATAGGTGCAATCTTGATTTCAATAATCTCAAGTTTAATTACACAAGTAACTTCCAAAACTTTATAAAACTCTTCATACTGGTACCAGTGTGACTTGGGTTTAAACCATGAAATACAATAGAAACTGTTGAGATATTCGTTTCAACGTTTTCCCCCGCAAAAACGCTTAATTGCGTTAACTCGCGAGTCTTGGCAGTAAACAGATCGATTTTGGATCTTTTCGAGACGCGCTAGTCGTCTCGAAAGTAGTTAAATATGTCATTTTTTGAACTTGGGGTAAACCCCTTATTAGTTAAAACATTATCCAAAAGTGGAATCAATGATCCATTTCCAATCCAAACAGCAACGTTGCCCGATGCCATTGCTGGCAAAGATGTTTTAGGTAGAGGCCAAACCGGTTCTGGTAAAACTCTTGCTTTTGGACTAGCCGTTCTGACAAAGCTTGCAACTAGAAAAGCAAAGCCCCATCATCCTCTAGCAATTATCTTGTCGCCAACTCGCGAATTAGCAATGCAAATAAATGACGTTATTGCTCCATTAGCCCAAGCAGTGCAATTAGATTCTCGTTTAATTGCCGGTGGAATGCCTTATGGAAATCAAATACAAGCTTTAAGAAAAGCAGTTCCGATTTTAGTTGCAACCCCGGGTCGTTTAATTGACTTAATGGAACAAAAACATGTTTCACTTTCTGATACTGAGATCGTGGTTCTTGATGAAGCAGATCAAATGGCAGATATGGGATTTCTTCCAGCTATGAAAGAAATTCTTAATGCCTGTAAGCCAAAGGGTCAAAGATTATTGTTTTCTGCAACTCTTGATAGAGGTGTTGATGGATTAGTTAGAAAATATTTAAATAATCCCGTAACCCATTCTGTTAACACTGATAAGGCTTCTGTTTCCACAATGGAACATCACGTCTTAGTGGTTCATCCAAATGATAAAGAAATTATTACTGCACAAATTGCAGCCAGAGAAGGTAAAACAATTCTTTTCGTAAGAACACAACATGGTGCAGACAAATTAGCACAAAAACTTGCCCAAGTTGGAGTTCCAGTCGGAGCACTACACGGTGGAAAATCTCAGTCAGTTAGAACAAAAACTTTAGCTGCATTTAAATCAGGGGCTACCCCTGCTTTGGTTGCTACTGATGTTGCAGCAAGAGGTATTCACGTTGACGATGTTTCATTAGTTGTTCATGTTGATGCACCACAAGACCCAAAAGATTATTTGCATCGCGCTGGCAGAACTGCAAGAGCTGGTGAATCTGGAGTGGTTGTAACTCTTACAACAAGTAGACAACAAAACACAATTAAAGGTTTAACTGATAAAGCTGGAGTACGTCCAAAGATTGCCAGGATTAGCCCACTTGCTAAAGAATTAGTTGAAGTCACTGGAGCTCGTGAACCAAGCGGAGTTCCTTGGATTGCCCCTGCTGTTAAAGAACGTCACGATGATCAAAGAAACGGTCAAAACAGAAGAAGAAAACCAAGACCGCGACCAAACGAAAGACGTCGTAGATCTCGGTAATTAGAAATAACTAATTCCAGATCTAAACAACTCTATTCCTAATATAAGTAACAACAGTGCTGAAATTCTAATGAGTAATTTATAAAGCCAAAATGGAATTTTATTTCTAGTTGTGCCAATTCCTAAAGCTAATAGCACTTTGCCACCAACGAGTAATAAATAGAAACCGAAAACAAAACTAAAAGCTTCCACCAGACTTTTTTGCCATGCATTTGTAAGTAAAGTTCCACCTGCGGTCATCCAAAATAACCAGGCTGAAGGATTAACAAAATTAGTCAAAATAGCTTTAGCTAAAGTTTTATTTGTTGAACCAATATCTTTATCAGTTTTTATTAAGGATTGGGGATCATTTTTAGAACCCATCCATGATTCGTATGCAAAATACATCAAAACCGCTGCTCCGACAAAACTTAAAAAACCAATCGCAGAATCGTTAACTTGTTGCAAGATAACTAATGAAATTATGATTATTGGTAAATCAGTAATTAGTGGCGAAAGTGCAACGCGAAGACCGTGACTAAATCCGCCACGAAGAGAAGCTGAAATCACTAAAGCTAATAGTGGTCCGGGAGCTAAACCTAATCCCAGACCAAGTAGTAAACCTTGAATGAAAAAATTCATTTAGTTAGTCTGCAGCCGGTGCACTTTTCTCTCCCCGTTCGCGCAATTTGTTGTTTGGCAGCATAAAGGCAAAGATGATTGACGTTGAAACAATTATTGCACCAATGAGAAATACCAAAGTCATAGAATTTGTAAATCCTTCTAGAATTGGATGTATCAAAGTTCTGTTAGCAGTAGTAAGCCACGATGTGTCATCAAAACCATCAGGTTGTGTTTGCGCAGCAGTTAATTTTGCGACTGTGTCGGCATTAGCAGGATCTACTAATGCTTGCTGATACGCAGGATCGGTAACAGAGTTTTTAAATGCAGCTTCTGTTTCTCTTCCAACTCGACCAAACAATATAGAAATAAATGCAGCTGTTCCGATAGTTGCACCCATTTGCCTAAACAAGGTGACTGAAGAAGTTCCCACACCAATATCTCTTGGGGAGACTGCGTTTTGTACAGCCAAGACCGTTGGTTGCAAAACTCCACCAAGTCCTAGCCCAAATAGGTAAGACATGATGCCAATCCACCAAAACGGAGTCTCTGGACTCAAAGTGGTCATCAATAACAATGAAACTGTTAACAAAATTGTTCCCATGACAGGAAATATTTTGTAGCGACCAATTTTTGAAATAGTTCTTCCAGAAATAATTGATCCAGACATGATTCCAAAAGTTAATGGTAATAGTTCTAAGCCAGCTTTAGTTGGAGATGATCCTCCAACAATTTGCAGATAAAGGGGCAACATAGCTAAACCACCAAACATACCTGCACCAGTTATAACACCAATAATTGAAATAATAGAAAATGTTTTATCTTTGAAAAGCCTTAAAGGAAGAATTGCTTCATCTTCCATTCTTTTTTCAATATAGACAAACATAAATAAACTGAATAAACCAATGGCATAACAAATTATTGATTCTGAACTACTCCAGCCCCAAAATCTTCCTTCTTGGGCAACAATTAAAAGTGGAACCAATCCCATTGTTAAGGTCAGTGCACCCCACCAATCAATTGCGTGATTAACTTTCACAAAATTTGGAATATGTAAAGTTTTACCAACAACAAATAGTGCAATTAATCCAATTGGAACGTTGATGAAGAAAACCCA
This sequence comes from uncultured Actinomycetes bacterium, assembly GCA_937896305.1. GTDB lineage: Bacteria > Actinomycetota > Actinomycetes > S36-B12 > UBA5976 > ATZT02. The sequence continues at coordinate 3,123 of CALBND010000148.1, read as the reverse complement.
TCTCCAGCCGGCTAATCCAAGAATTGATTCTTGTCCCGCTAAAAAGCCACCAATAATTGGACCTAAAACACTTGAAGTTCCAAATACTGCAATGAAATAACCTTGATATTTTGATCGATCTCTTGGTGAAACAATGTCACCAATAACAGCAAGTGCGAGTGTAAATAAACCACCTGCTCCTAAACCTTGGATAGCTCTGAAAGTGGCTAAGTTATACATTGAAGTAGAAAACGCACTTAACGCAGATCCAGTAATAAATATAGAGATGGCCCAAATAAATAAAGGCTTGCGGCCAAAAATGTCACTAAGTTTTCCATATAAAGGAGTAGTGATAGTTGAAGTAATCAAATATGCAGTAGTTGCCCAAGCTTGAATTGATAATCCTTTTAGATCATCACCAATTGTTCTGATAGCAGTGGCAACAATTGTTTGATCAAGTGCGGCAAGAAATAAACCGAGCATTAATCCAATAAGAATTGGTACAACCTGTTTATGTTCTAGATAAGTATCTGAAAGTTCTTTATTTTCTGAATTTTGACTCATAACGCATATCTTTGTCTACCCTTGGCTTCCATGCCTTCTTGACTCGCCTGAAATCGAATTCCAAGCCTAAAATCACCCGATTTGCGTATTCCAAAAGCTAGAACATTATTGGGCATCTAGAATTATCAATATGAAAAGAAAAATTTCAGTTATTTTAATCTCGAGTGCCTATCTAATAAGTTTAATAACTAACCCTGTTATGGCACTTGATAATAATGAAATTGCCAGCGAAGTTTTACAACCTGCCACGAAAGCTGTTGCAAATAAAGGTCAAGTAGAACAAATACTAAAAAATGGTTTAAAAAACCCTCTGTTTTCGTCAGGTTATGGAATTTCGGTAAGAGATTTGACTGATGGTCAAATTATTTATGAAGAAAATTCAGAAGAATCCATGATGCCTGCTTCTTTAACAAAAATTTATACCGCAGCAAGTGCATCTTTACAACTTGATCCAGATGCCAGGTTTGTGACCAGAACTAAATTTTTAAATAATAAAGTTTATTTAGTTGGTGGGGGAGATCCTCAATTAGGAACAGATTCCAATTCAAAGATTGCAGACTTAGAAGATCTAGCTATTCAAACTGCTCAAAAATTAAAAACTTTTAATGCATACCAAGTTTCAGTTGTAGTAGATGATTCAGCGCTTGGAGCATTGCAGAGACCAAAAGACTGGCTAGACACATATTTTATAACAAGTGAAATTCATTTAATTTCAGCTTTAAATTTAGACGACCCAGTTGCTCCCAAACAAGCTCCCACTGATCCCAGCATTGCAACAGGAAAAACTTTTAGTGCTTATTTAGCAAAATATGGAATTATCGTTAACGAGGAAGTTACCCGAGCCCAAGCACCCAAAGAATCATTTGAAATCGGAGTCGAATATTCAAAATCTGTATCACAGTTAATTGAAGACACATTATTAATCTCCAATAATCAAGATGCAGAAATTATTTCTAGAGTTGCAGCAGCAATTGCAAAAGGAAATCCCTCTACAACTTCAGCAACTGATTTAGTTTTGGCCGACGTTGAAAAACTTGGAGTTTCAAGTGTTGACAGTATTTTGGCTGACACGAGTGGTTTAAGTAGGTCAAATAGAATTTCACCTTCAGATTTAAGTGAAGTTATCTATAGAACTATTAAAAATCCACCAATAACTGTTGAAGCAAAAGGGGATATAACTAAGTTCTTAATTACTCCTACCGTACCAATTGCCCCAGATCCTTGGTCTGTTTTTACAGGCCTTCCCACTGCTCACGGTTTAGGAACAATGAAAAAAAGATTTAATGAAAAAAATTCTCCGGGTCGTGGTGTGATCAGAGCAAAGACAGGAACCTTGAATGAAGTCATAACTTTAGCTGGGACACTCACCACTAAAGATAATGTCAATTTATCTTTTGCAATTTTGGTAGAAAAAGTTAATGAGCCTAAAAAAGTGCGTGAAGCATTAGATCAGTTATTAAATGGTTTAGCTACCTGTAATTGTGCAATTAGTGAAGAATAATCCTCCCATTGAATTGCAAAACGCAGTTCAAAAATTATTAAAAGATTTTTCACCCGCAGATCTTGTTCTAGTTGGTTGTTCTGGCGGTGCAGATTCCTTAGCTTTGGCATGGTGTACCCAGGTGGTTGGGCAAAGGTTAGATTTGAAAGTCGGTGCAGTAATTATTGATCACCAACTGTTTACAAATTCTGCAGCAGTTGCAATTAAAACAAATGAGCAATGTATTGGTTTGGGTTTAGAACCAGTAATAATTAAAAAAGTTGAGGTTGAGAAGGCTCATGAAGGAATTGAAGCTGCTGCAAGAGTTGCGCGCTATAAAGCCTTCGAAGAAGTTTTAAGTGAAACTAATGCAACTGCTCTGCTCTTAGCTCATACACAAGATGATCAAGCCGAAACAATTCTCATGAGATTATCCAGAGGAAGTGGTGCTAAATCTTTATCAGGAATGCAAGCTGTAAATGGAAAATACTTGAGACCCTTTTTACATATCAGAAAAAAAATAGTTCATGAATCCTTGAAACTTATTAATCTAGAACCTTGGCAAGATCCTGCTAATAATGACAATCAATTCTTAAGAGTAAAAGTTCGAAATGAATTAATGCCTAAACTTATTGAAATATTAGGGGATGGTGCCGTGAACTCTTTAGATAAAACTTCTCAACTACTAAGAGACGATAATCAAGCATTAGAAGAGATTGCTCAGACTTATTGGAACGCAAATAGCGAAGTTAAAACAATGGGCTTAGATGTAGTAGATATTGCAAAAATACCCAAGGCAATTCGAACTCGTATTCTAAAAATTGCAGCACTTGAGGCAGGAGTTATTCCCGGACCAATGACTTTTGAACACATTGAGGCTATGGATTCTCTTGTCACAAATTGGCATGGGCAAGGAAATGTTGATTTACCCGGTTTCGTTCACGCACAAAGAAGTGGTGGCAGAATAAAGTTTCACTCATCCAAACTTTAATCTTGAGGAAAATATGAAAATTGCAGATGTTGCCCAACAGATTGTTCGAGAATTAGTCACTGAAGAACAAATTGAGAAAAGACTAAAAGAATTAGCAGCTGAAATTGAA
>CALBND010000147.1 GCA_937896305.1 uncultured Actinomycetes bacterium | reverse complement strand
ATGGAAAAGCCATGATCCTTTAATAGTTAATCAATTTGGATTATTAGAACCAGCAGTTATAAAAAAAATTTTAGTGCCCGATGTAATTTTAGTTCCACTTTTAGCATTTGATCAGAAAAAAAATAGATTAGGCTATGGTAAAGGTTTTTATGATAGATTTTTAAATAAATATTTAAAAAGTAAAAAAATGATTGCAATTGGCGTTGCATTTTCATTTCAAAAATATAATAAAGTTCCAGTATCTAATTCAGATATAAAGTTAAATTATATATTAACGGAAAAAGGCTTAACTCAATGAAAATATTAATTCTGGGCGATGTAATGGGAAATACCGGCAGAAAAGCTTTAGAGGAAAATTTTAAAAAAATTACTACTGAGCATAAAATTGATTTTACCGTAGTTAATGGAGAAAATGCAGCAGAGGATGGTAAAGGCATTACTAAAGAAATAGCAGACTCTTTTTTTTCTTGTGGCGTGGATGTGATTACTTCAGGAAACCACATTTGGGATAAAGGCGAGACTCCTGAATACATTTCTAATGAACAAAGATTATTAAGGCCTGAAAATTTAGCAGAAGGATCGCCTGGATCTGGGCACGGTATATTTATGACTAAGGACAAAAAATTTAAAGTTGGTGTTATAAATTTAATGGGGAATGTTTTTATGAAAAAAACAGAAGATTTATTTTCTGCAGCTAAAAATTTACAAAACAAAATAAAATTAAAAAAGGATGCAGATTTTATAATTGTTGATCTTCACGGTGAAATTACTAGTGAAAAGATGGCTATGGGTCACTTTTACGATGGCAAAGCTACAGCTGTCGTTGGCACACACACCCATGTCCCAACAGCTGACACAAGAATTCTTGATCATGGAACAGCTTATCAAACTGACATTGGAATGTGTGGAGATTATAATTCGGTAATTGGCATGAACAAAGAAAATTCAATTATGAAATTTTTAAAAGACGAAAAAGCACAAAGACACTTTCCATCAGAGGGAAAATCCACTCTTTCAGGTATTATCGTTGAAGCAGATGAAAAAACTGGTCTAGCTAAAAATGTGGAAAGATTTATTTACGGGGGAGTTTTAACTCATTAGTTTATGGCAGGTCATTCGCATTGGGCTGGAATAAAACATAAAAAAGGAAAGCAAGATAAAGAGCGATCTAAAATTTTTGCTAAATTATCTCGAGAAATAACGGTTGCAGCAAAACTTGGAGCTAAAGATCCTGATAGCAATCCTAGATTAAGAGCTGCCATTCAAGCTTCAAGGCAAGCTAATATGCCTAAAGATAATATTACTCGGGCAATTAGTAAATCTGAGGTTGATGTAAATAAAAATTATGAGAGCTTACGCTATGAAGGATTTGGACCACACAACATTGCATTAATTATAGAAACCTTAACTGATAACAAAAATAGATCAGCTTCAAACATTAGAACGATTTTACAAAAAAGTGGTGGAAGGTTAGGTGAGACAGGTTCCACTTCACATTACTTTATGAATTGTGGAGTTTTGCACATTGAGAAAAATAAAAT
>CALBND010000146.1 GCA_937896305.1 uncultured Actinomycetes bacterium | reverse complement strand
AATATGTTGTGCAACTTCGAGGGTAAGTGTTCTTGTTTCAGCACCAGGCAATGTCACTTCGACATGTAGGGCAAAAAATAATTCAGGTATCGCATCAACTGGAAATTCCACGTCAACAACTGGACCAGTAACGCGTGCAACTCTTCCGGTTACACTTTTTGTATCTGTTGAGGTACTCATTTTGTTCTCTCCTATTTGGCGGACTTTAGTGAGTCGGCGCCACCGACGATTTCACTAATTTCCTGGGTGATTTCGGCCTGACGTGCTTGGTTAGCACTTCTGGTCAAAGACTTAATTAGATCTTCTGCATTTTCTGTTGCTGATTTCATCGAACGTTGTCTGGCAGCATGTTCAGATGCAGCCGCTTGTAACAAACCTGCATACACCAAGTATTCAATGTATTTAGGTAGTAGTTCATCGAGCGCAGCGTCTGGGCTGGGTTCGAAATCATAAAGAGGCAAAGTTGGTTTATGTTGGTCAACTTCGGTCATCTTTGGTGATGATTGAACTAGTTCTTCCACAACTTCCAATGGCACAATTCTTTGCACAACTGGAACCTGAGAAATTCTGTTTACATAACGTGTGTAGATAATTTGTATTTCATCTACTCCACCTTGTGATTCTTCTTTCAAAAAGATTTCTAGTAACGCTTTTGCAATTTCGCGAGCGTCATCATAGGTAGGTCTATCTGTAATACCTGTCCAACTTTGAGCAACGTCTCTGTTGCGAAACTTGTAATAGCCAACCCCTTTACGACCAACCACAAATGGAATAACTTCTTTTCCTTGTTGTTGGTGCAAGAGCTCTGTTAGTTTTTCACCTTCGCGCAAAATGTTTGCTGAATAAGCACCAGCTAATCCTCGATCAGCTGTAACCAACAAAACGGCTGCTCTTTTGCCATCTTTTTTGTTTAATAGCAATGGGTGATTTCCGCGAGCATTAGAAGCTGCCAATGAAACCGCTTTATATAAAGCAGTGGCATAAGGCGTTGAAGCAGTCACTTGGTTTTGCGCCTTGATGATTCGACTAGAGGCAATAAGTTCCATTGCTCTAGTGATCTTCTTGGTCGCTTGTACCGAGCGAATGCGTCTTCTAAATACGCGTAATTGGGCACCCATATTTAGACCTTAAGCTCTTTTCTGAACTTTGATTTGAGCTTGTTCAACTTCGTCAGCGCCTAATGCGTCAACATCGGCATCAACCAAAAGGGGTTGACCATCTGCTTTCACAAATTGTTTTTTGAAATTATTAATAGCTGACTTAATAACTTCGATGCTTTCCTCAGTTAAATCACGAGTTTCACTAATAGTCTTCAATATATTTGCATGTTCGCGATCAAGGTAATTATGGAATTCAATTTCAAATCGACCAATATCATCGACTGGAACATCATCCAAGTTTCCTGTGGTCCCAGCCCATAGAGAAGCTACTGCTTTTTCCATAGCTAGTGGTGCGTATTGGCCTTGAATTAATAATTGCACCAATCTAGAACCGCGTTCAAGTTGTGACTTTGAAGCAGCATCAAGATCAGAACCGAAAGCAGCAAATGCTTCTAGTTCTCTAAACTGTGCTAAATCAAGACGAAGGCGTCCTGCCACCTTTTTCATAGCTTTTGGCTGAGCAGATCCACCTACACGTGAAACAGAAATACCTACGTTAATAGCAGGTCTAATACCGGAGTTAAACAAATCTGTTTCCAAAAATATTTGACCATCAGTAATAGAAATTACGTTGGTAGGGATAAATGCTGAAACGTCATTTCCTTTTGTTTCAATGATTGGTAATCCCGTTAGAGAACCAGCACCTAATTCGTTTGATAATTTGGCGCAACGTTCTAATAATCTGGAATGCAAATAGAAAACATCGCCTGGATAGGCTTCACGACCTGGTGGGCGACGAAGTAACAGAGAAACAGCACGATAAGCATCGGCTTGTTTTGTTAAATCATCAAACACAATTAATGCAGCTTTACCTTCATACATCCAATGCTGTCCAATTGCTGAACCTGCGTAAGGTGCGATGTATTTAAAACCAGCAGGATCAGAAGCAGTAGCTGCCACTATTGTGGTGTATTCCAAAGCTCCATATTTTTCTAAAGTTGCTCTCACTGAGGCAATAGTGGAACCTTTTTGTCCAACTGCAACATATATACAGCGAACTTGTTTTTTAGGATCCCCTGATTTCCAGTTTTCTTTTTGGTTAATAATTGCATCAATTGCCAGAGCAGTTTTACCAGTTCCGCGATCACCAATAATTAATTGGCGCTGTCCACGTCCCACAGCAGTCATCGCATCTACTGCTTTGATCCCAAATTCCAGTGGTTCTTTAACTGGTTGGCGTTCAACAACTGTTGGTGCTTGTAATTCCAAAGCACGTGAGGCACTAGCTACAATTGCGCCTAGTCCATCAATTGGATTTCCTAGTGGATCAACAGTTCTTCCCAAGAACCCATCTCCAACTGGAACTTCTAGTACGCGGCCAGTTCTTTTCACTTCTTGACCTTCTTGGATACCTGAAGGATCACCAAGAAGTACTGCACCGATTTCTGAAACATCTAAGTTAAGAGCAACTCCTAATAAGCCATCTTGGAATTCAAGAAGCTCACTTGTCATTGCTGAGGGCAAACCTTCAACGCGCGCAATACCGTCACCGGTTTCAGCTACACGTCCTACTTCATCCTTTGTGGTCTTTGGATTGAAGTTCGCAACGTTTCGCTCTATTGCACTCCGGATATCTTCAGGTTTGATCTGGAGTTCAGTCATTTTGGGTAACTGCCTTTCATTTCTTTTTATTCTGTTTAACAAACTTTGCTAAACAGGAAATTTTTGGTTTAGCCAGCTAGCTGGCGTTTTACTTGGGCTAGGCGACTTGTAATGGTTCCATCAATGACTTCGTCACCAACACGAACTGAAACTCCACCTATAACTTTTCTATCAATAACTACTTGGACTTCAACTGATTTGCTGTAAATAGCTGTTAAGGCTTTTTCTAATCTTGATTTTTGTTCATCACTTAAAGCAATAGCAGCTGTTACTTCTGCTAAAACTCGACCTCTTCTGGCTGCTGCTAACTTTTGCAAGTCGTTCAAACTTGAAGTGATCGAGTGATCATGTCTATGGCCAAGAGTATGAACTATCAATAAAATTGAGCTGGCAAGAAATTGTTTTCCAACTAAATCTTCAATAAAGCTAGCACGAGCTTTTTGTGTCATATTTGGATTAGCTAGCAACAGTTCAAGTTCCCCACTTGCAGCAATTGCTCTTTCAAAAGCAAATATTTCATCTTCTACTCGATCTAGCTCATTTGTTAATTCTGCTGCGGCAAATGCTGCTCTAGCACCACTTGCTTCCAGGCTTTGAATTAAATCGTCAGTTTCACTCCAGCGCATGGCAACTGCTTGGGCTATTAGAGAAACTGAGTCAGGGTTGCCAATTTTTGTTAAAACATCTTTAGCAATACCAGCTCTGGCTTCTGGTGAAATTCCAGAGTCAGTCAAAGTATTTACAAGTGTTTTATTCTCAGAAATAGCATCTGCCAACAAAAGTATGCTTTGCGCATTATCAAAAGAATGAAGACTTTTATTTCCATCAACATACTCAATTAATGCACCATAAGCGATTTTGCTGGCTCCCAACATTTACTTTTTACCTCCAGCAGTTTCAAGATCTTTAATAAATTGATCAATAACTGCCTTTGCTCTTTGATCGTCTTGTAGTGAAGCTCCCACAATTTTGCCAGCTAAATCAAGAGCTAATTTAGAAACATCTAAACGCAATTCATTAACTGCTTTAGATTTTTCAGCTTCGATTTGAGCATTAGCTTGTTGGCTAACAGTTTGTGCAACTTGTTGTGCTTCATTACGAGCATCATTTATAAGCGAGGTACGTTCTACTTCAGCACTTGAGCGGATGTGAGCTGCTTCTTGGCGAGCCTCAGCTAATTGTTGACGATATTGCGCCAAAGTAACACTGGCATCTTGCTGCATTTTTTCTGCTTTAGCAATTCCACCTTCAATTGATTCAGTGCGTGCTTCTAATGTCTTTCTAATATTTGGCAAAGCAAATTTAGAAAGCGCAAAGAAGATAACAAAGAAAGCAATAGTTCCTATAATTAGCTCATAGGTTGGTGGTAGCAAAACGTTGCTACCGCTTTCTGCACCCTCCGATGCGAGGATCCAGTTCATATTCACACTCCAGTTTTTGGTTTGTTAGTTATGCGCCGAAAACGAATGGTGCAACGAAGCCAATCAAAGCTAAAGCTTCAGCAAGTGCGAAACCCAAAATCATGTTTTGGCGAATTACACCGTAAGCCTCAGGTTGACGAGCAATTGCTTGCACACCGTTACCGAAGATGATGCCGATTCCGACACCTGGACCAATTGCGGCTAGACCGTAACCGATCGAACCAAGTGAACCAGTGATTTCCGCGAGGATCATCATGTTTCCCTTTTCCT
>CALBND010000145.1 GCA_937896305.1 uncultured Actinomycetes bacterium | reverse complement strand
ACCTTGGTTGTTAATGGGTTGCTAGTTCCTTTTTCGATTCCAGCAGCTTTTAATAACAATTTGGCTGCAGGAGGAGTCTTGGTAATAAAAGTAAATGAACGATCTTCATAAACAGTAATTTCAACTGGAATTACTTGTCCACGATGTTGTTCAGTTGCTGCGTTGTATGCCTTGCAAAATTCCATGATGTTGACACCATGTTGACCCAAAGCTGGTCCTACTGGTGGTGCTGGGTTTGCTTGGCCGGCAACGATTTGTAACTTAATAAAGCCGGATACTTTTTTCTTAGGTGCCATTGTTTTTTTCCTTTACTAGTTCTTCTGAATCTGACTAAAGCCAAGTTCCACTGGAGTCTCGCGACCAAAGATTTCTACTAAACCAGTGACTTTCTGTGAATCAATATTGATTTCAGAAACTGTTGCTTGCAATGTTGCAAAAGGACCATCAATAACTGTAACTGAATCTCCCACAGAGAAATCCAAGACTTGAACTTCTTTAACAGTTGTTGTTTGTCCACTTGCTGTTGTAATAATTTTCTTCTCAGCTCTTGGAGCAAGAATTGCTACAACTTCTTCTAATTTCAATGGTGATGGATTGTGTCCATGACCTACGAAACCTGTAACACCTGGTGTGTGTCTAACTACACCCCATGATTCATCAGTTAGTTCCATTCTGACTAGAACATAACCTGGAAATTTGTTTCGTTTAATTTGTTTTCTAGTTCCAGCTTTGATTTCTGTTATTTCTTCAATTGGAACTTCTACTTGGAAAATATAATCTTCCATGTTTAAAGATTGAATTCGGTTTTCTAAGTTTGTTTTAACTCTGTTTTCTAATCCAGCATATGAATGAAGCACAAACCAGTCACCTGCTTGAATTCTTAAGGATTCAGCAAATGCAACAATTGGATCTACTACTTCTACTGGAACTTCTTCGGTTTCTGCAGTTGGTGTTTCCACAACTTCTTCAACTGGAGTTTCAGCAACTTCCTCATTCACTACTTCGGCAGCTGGTGTTTCTGCTTCCATAATTGGTTCATCTGTTGCAGATGTTTCAGTAACAGTTGTGTTTTCAGAAGTTGATTCAGAAAACATGTCAGCTACAGCTACGGAAGTATTTTCCGGCTGAGTTGCAGGTTTCACATCTTCTACATGCGAGAACGGAGAATCAGTCACTTATTTTCCCTTTCCCTAGTTTCCAAATATTCTTAAAATAATTTGAGTGAAAGTAAAATCAAACGCAGCAATAATTAAGGCCACGATAACTACGAACACTAAAACAATAATTGTGTAATTGATAAGTTGTTTTTGGGTTGGCCAAACAACTTTCTTTAATTCAGAGACCACATCGCGTAAAAAATTACGAGTACGAATAAATGGATTTGGGCGCACGCCATCTAGTGATGAGTTAGCCAATCTTTCAGTCATACTTCGTCCTTTTTTCTTTTTTAGCAAAGATAATTTTTTGCAGGGGCGACAGGATTTGAACCTGCAACCACCGGTTTTGGAGACCGGTACGCTACCAGTTGCGCCACACCCCTAAGCGCACCAAAAGCTGTCAATCACACTCAACGATGGGCATGCTCTTCGCACAGCGTCTTCACGCCTGAATGAGTTTACGGGGACACAGTATTTATATGCCCGAGCGGGTGAATCCTCACGCCCAATTACCTGACAAACTTGGGAATATGAGCAATTCAATCTCCCAGCGAGTCATGGCGATAGCTGAATCAGCAACCTTGGCCGTTGATGCCAAAGCCAAAGCATTGAAGGCAACTGGCAGACCAGTAATAGGGTTTGGTGCCGGCGAGCCTGATTTTCCAACACCACCTCACATAGTTGAAGCAGCACAAATGGCAGCAACACAAGTTGCAAATCATCGCTACACCCCAAGTCCTGGATTACCAGTGCTTCGAGAAGCAATTGCAAAAGCTGCAAGTAGAGATGATGGTTATGAAATAACTGCTGATCAAGTGGTTGTAACAAATGGTGGCAAACAAGCAATCTTTAACACCATGGCAACTTTAATTAATCCTGGTGATGAAGTTATTTTGCAAGCACCATACTGGGTTACTTATCCTGAAGTAATTCAAATTTTTGGCGGAAAACCTGTAATTGTTGAAACAGATGAAACCAGCAATTACAAAGTAACAATTGAGCAATTAGAAAAAGTATTTACCAATAAAACAAAAATGATGATTTTTGCTTCACCTTCGAACCCAACGGGTTCTGTTTACTCACCAGAAGAAGTTAAAGCAATTGGGCAATGGGCTGTAGAAAAAGGAATCTGGGTATTAACTGACGAAATTTATTTACACTTAATTTATTCAGGCTCAACTTTTTCATCTATGCCTGGCCTAGTTCCAGCGCTTCGTGAAAAATGTGTAATTGTAAACGGAGTTGCTAAAACTTATGCCATGACTGGATGGCGCGTTGGTTGGACGATTGGACCAAAAGATTTCACTAAAGCTTCTATTAACTTGCAATCACACATGACAAGCAATGTGAACAACATTGCTCAAGTCGCGGCAGCAGCTGCCTTAAATGGATCTCAAGAAGTATTAAAACCAATGTTGGAAGCTTTTGATAGAAGAAGAAAAAATATAGTAAAAATGCTTAATGAAATACCTGGGGTAGTTTGCCCAGAACCAGGCGGAGCTTTTTACGTTTATCCTTCAGTGAAAAAACTTTATGGAAAAACCATAAATGGCAAAACAGTAAATTCTTCTCTCGACTTGGCAAATATTGCCTTAGAGGAAGTTGATGTAGCACTAGTTCCAGGAGAAGCCTTTGGCACTCCTGGATACGTCAGAATGAGCTATGCCTTAAGTGATGAAGATTTAATCGAAGGCGTAACCCGATTACAAAAACTTTTAGCTTAAATATTTAAAATTTTTGGTTCTATAAATAGTGAAATTCCAAATTTTTCGTTAACTCCACTCAATATTAAGTTAGATAATTCAACAATGTCAGAGGCTGTAGCGTTTCCGCTATTACAAATAGCCAAAGTATGTTTAGTAGAAATCATCGCGCCCCCATGTCTGAAGCCTTTATGAAATCCTGCTTCTTCAATTAACCAAGCAGCACTAGTTTTTACTTTTCCAGATTCATGTTCATAAACCGGAGCACCTGCTGGAACTTGGTCTGGATTCATTATGGGATTTATGAAAAATGAACCAACGCTCCAAGTGTCATGATCAGAATCACTTAAAATCATCCCTTTAGATTTTCTTATTTCAATAATTGTTTGTCTAAGTTTTTTAATTGGCACACTTTGTCCCGCTTGTATTCCTAAAGCTTCTGCAACTTGAGGATAATGTGTAATATTAGAATCTTTATTTTTTTGAAGTTTAAATGTCACACTTTCAATAATAAATCTTGATTGCATATTTTTAAGCAAGGAGAATCTATAAGAAAAATTTAAATCACTATTTGTTAAGGAACGACTTTTCCCAGTTGCGCCGTCTATTAATTGGATGCTGGTGATTACATTTTTAACTTCACTGCCATAGGCTCCAATATTTTGAATTGGACAGGCACCAACTGTTCCAGGAATCCCAGACAAGGTTTCCACACCACTTAAACCTTGATCAACACAATCAGCTACAAATTCATCCCAACTTGTTCCGGCTCCAACAATCATTTCCACAAAATCTGTTTCGGCTCTCGCGGTGGAATTAACTATCTGCATCAGTGCAATCGGTGTATTTATTTCATGATCTGGGGCAACGATGTTACTTCCTTTACCTAAAACAAAAAAGTCATCATTTCCATACTCGTGAACAAAATCTTGAATATCAGATGGAGTTTGAATAGCACAAACTGTTTTAGCCAACCCGCCAACTCTTAATGAGGTGTGACTGGCGAGTTTAAAATCTTTCAGTTTTCGCATATAAGTAATAGTAATTTAAATTATCTTCTAGGACTTAATATTTCGACTTTACCTCGAAAGTTTTGCAATATTCGATCATAATTCTTTCTAGATTCTTTATCTCTATAACCGGCTTCAGAATCGTGATATCCATGATGTCTTTTCTGCACTACAGCTAAGTTTTCTCCTTTAGCAAATAATTTATGTCCTGCACTTCTAAGCATTAAAGACCATTCCAAATCAGCATTTCTATAAAACTTTGCTTTTGAGTTAGCAGGTATTTCCTGGGCAACCTTTGACTTTATGGCAAATAAATAGCCTAATAAAATATCAACTTCCCCATCACCTTTATCGTCAACTGAACGCCATTGATCTTCCAAATTAACTAAAGATCCCTTCCAACCACAAGCAATCACATCATCTTTAATTTCATTTATTAAAGGTGTTATCACATCCCCACTCACGATTGAAGATAAATCCATGATGACTGAGAATTGTCCAGGGTTTAATTCAATTAATTTATTAATAGAATTGGCCCAACCGGCTTCTGACAATGTTTGGGCTATATGAAATACCTCTAATTTATTTACGTTTTCTTTTTGTAATTCTTCTAAGTATATTCCTGTGTTTTCGACATTACCTAAATCTAGAACTGTGATAACTGTTTCTTGTGGTAAATATTTTAATAATGATTCAATACATTCTTTTGTGTCATCTAGCCATCCATCAACTAGCAAACAAACACCAATTTTTCTGTTAATAATATTTTCAAGATTGTTTAGTTGGTTCAAATTTTGGTGTTGCAAAAACGGTGGTTTTTCACTAAATTCAAAACCTTGGGCTGTGTCTTTAACGATCCAGCCTAATTCAGAAATCTGATCCCTTAATTCATCAGCTTTAGTAAAATCTTTATTTTGTCGCGCCTCAACCCGTAGATTTGCTAACTCGATAATTTCTTTAGGAACGTTCATTTAAGCAAGCTGAGCTATGACTAGGGATCGACCCAAAACTTTTGTGCCAAGACATCTTGCTTCTAACTCAATTTTTACTTTATTATCATCCATCTTCTCACCAATTCGACCAGTAAATTCGACATCGATTCCCACTCCATCATCTGGCACGACTACAGGGCTAGAAAATTTGACAGAAAAACTTTTGATGGCGTTTGGATCTGCCAGCCAATTTGTTACTACTTTTCCTGCGATACCCATTGTTAACATTCCATGCGCAATTATGTTTGGTAGTCCCACAGACTTAGCAAATTCTTCGTCAAGATGAATTTTGTTAAAATCCCCAGAGGCTTTAGCGTAGGCATTCAAATTTTCACGTTTGAAGTTTTGTGAAAATTTAGGTAACTCAAATCCCACTTCGACTTCAGAATATTTTATTTTTGTCATCTCACACTGCTGTTCCGCGAGCAATTAGAGTAGCTTTCAAAATTGCTACTAGATCATTATTTTTATCTTTAACTTCACTTCTGATGGCGATGAAATCGTTTCCAACTTTAGATTTAATATCTTCAATGATAGAAATAAATGAAAGTTCATCTCCTGCTAAAACTGGTCTTAGATATTCAAAGCTTTGCTCACCGTGCACTACTTTGCTGTAGTCCAAACCTAATTCAGGATCAAATAGCGCAACTTCCATCGCACTCATTTGAATTGAAATGAGAAACGTTGGAGGGGCGACTAAATCTGCATAACCATTTTGCTTTGCAAATTCTAGATCATGTGATATTGGATTTGTGTCTTTAATAGCAGCAGCAAACTCTTGTATTTTCTCTCTTTCAATTAAATATGTTGAAGGAGATGGATACGACCTGTTTAAAAATGCTTGGTTAAGTGCCACGAATTTTTAAGAAATTAGCTAAAACTTCTTAGCGTGTTTCTTTATGATCGGTGTGCTTGTTACAACGTGGACAAAACTTCTTAACTTCCAAACGATCTGGATCGTTACGACGATTTTTCTTTGTTATGTAATTGCGTTCTTTGCAATCAGCACATGCCATTGTGATTTTTGGACGAACATCACTCTTTGCCATTTTCTTCCTTTCTTCTTACTCTGTTTTGTAACGTAGCGGAGGCGGGAGTCGAACCCGCGACACAGCGATTATGAGCCGCTTGCTCTGCCACCTGAGCTACTCCGCTTTGCCCTTGGACTATTCAACCCGAGCCCCAATGCGGAATCGAACCGCAGACCTTCTCCTTACCATGGAGATGCTCTACCATCTGAGCTATTGGGGCTTGGCGACTATCAAGAAAGTTCTTAAGCCGCGAAATTCGAGAATACCCGAAGACAGATTATTTGGTCATTGGTGGTTGTGCTGCTGCTTCGTCTCACTATGGCTTTAGGTAATTTTAAAGCCGAAATGTGTGGGAGATAAAGATTCGTTTCAAAATCAACAAAATATTGTTGGGCTATTTGCCAATTCTTTATTTGTTTGGTGTAACTTTTCTTTATGGCTGAAAATTCATTTGACATCGTTAGCAAAATTGACCGCCAGGAAGCAGACAATGCTTTAAACCAGGCCAGCAAAGAACTTTCCCAAAGGTTTGATTTTAAGAACACTGAAACTGAAATTAAGTGGCTTAACGAATTAAGTGTAGAAATTGAGTCAAGCACTGAAGAGCGAGCCAAAGCTGCATTGGATGTGTTTAAGGAAAAATTGATCAAAAGAGGCATCTCTTTGAAATCTTTTAAGGCAGGTGACCCAAGAGGTTCTGGAAAAATCTATAAAATCACCGGTGATTTTAATTCAGGAATTTCTCAAGAAAATGCCAAGAAACTTTCCAAAATAATTCGTGATGAAGGTCCCAAAACAATTAAGACTCAAATAATGGGTGAAACACTAAGAGTAAATAGTAAATCACGTGATGATTTGCAAATAGTTATGCGCTTGGTTGAACAAACTGAACTTGATTTTGCAACACAGTTTACTAATTTTCGTTAATTAATTATAGATCTCTGAAATTACTGGGTCATAAAACCATTAAATACTAGTTAGAAAATCAAAAATTTTTAATACTATTTTAATATCTAATTGTCTAACGGATTGAATCTTTTGAGTCTCAAACTGTTAGTGACCACAAAAACACTTGAAAAAGCCATAGCTGCAGAAGCAATTACAGGTCCTAGTAATCCAAACATGGCTAATGGAATAGCGGCAACGTTATAAGCAAAAGCCCAAAACAAATTTGTTTTTATAGTCTTCATGGTTGCTCTCGAAAGTGCAATAGCGTCGACTGCAGCAGCCATTGAAGATCTCATCAAAACAATATCTGAGACGCTTGCAGCAACATCTGTTCCCTGTCCCATCGCTAAACTCAAATGCGCTTTAGCTAAAGCTGCAGCATCATTTACTCCATCTCCAACCATTGCCACGAAATGGCCTTGATTTTGTAAATCAATGATCTTTTCTAATTTAAACTCGGGTGAACTATTCGCGTAATATTCAACAATATTTAATTGATCGCAAACCTTTTTTACAGAAACTTCATGATCTCCTGAAATAACAATAGGTTTAATACCAACTTGAACTAATTTTTTAACCGCATCAACACTTGAATCTGCTAATTGATCAGATAGGCCAACAACGGCAACAGTTTCAGTTAAACGATTTAAAATGACTACCACATCACCTTGGGCTAAAAATTTTCTAGAGGTTTCGCCTAATTCATTTGGGGGAATCCCTAACCACTTAGTAGATCCAAGTGAATAAGAAATACCGTCAACTTCTCCGCTGAGCCCCAACCCGGTAATACTCTTTACATCTTTAGCTGGTTCTTGAGAGTAACCCAATGAGCTAACATGCTTTCTTAAACTTGTGGCAATTGGATGAAGTGATGTTGACTCTAAAGCGCCAATAATTTTCCATAATTCATTTTCATTGATATTACTTTCAAAACCAGAAACACTCATATGCCCATCGGTTAGCGTTCCTGTTTTATCAAGCACGATTCGATCAATTTTTATACTTGATTCAAGTGCATGAGGCCCTCTAATTAATAATCCTAAGCTTGCTGCTCTTCCTGTTCCAACTAAAAGTGCTGTCGGAGTTGCTAATCCCAAAGCGCACGGACAAGCGATCACTAAAACAGCAATTGCAGAAGTTAAAGCAATTGTTGTATTATTTTGAATTAGATACCAATAAAGAGCTGTAAGAATTGAAAGTCCGATAACAATTGGAACAAATATTTCTGAAACTCTGTCTACTAACTTTGTTACATCTGCTTTTCCAGTTTGCGCTTGATGCACCAAGCGTGAGATTCCTGATAAGACTGTGTCCTTACCAACAGCAGTTGCCCTAACCGTGAGAGCGCCATCTAATAAAACAGTTGCCCCAATCAAGATATCCCCAGTTATTACTTCGACCGGTAAAGATTCCCCGGTGATAAGAGATTTATCAACATGGCCTTGTCCAGAAATAACGACGCTATCAACTGGTATTTGTGCACCCGTTGGAACATAAAGTAAATCATTTACTTTTACGTCTTCGATTGCAATACTTATTTGTTCATTATTTCTAAGTAACATAGCAGTTTTAGGATTAAGTGAAGCTAAACTTTCTAATGCTTGTTTAGATTTATCTCTTGCTCGATACTCTAAATATTTTCCTAAAATTACTAATGTTGTCACAGCCGCTGCCACTTCAAAATAAATACCTACGTCATTTTCACTTGAATTTCCAATTAAAGCCGACGACATCCGCATTTCAGGATCTCCAGCATGAGTAAATAAAATTGCATAAGTTGACCAGAAATAGGAAACAGCTACTCCCATACTCACCAGGGAATCCATCGTGACAGTTCTATGTCTTATATTTAAAAGTGCAACTCTATGGAATGGCCAAGCTGCCCAAAAAACGACAGGAGTAGCCATCGCACCACTTATCCATTGCCAATAATCAAATTGCAATGAGGAAATCATCGTTAAAAACATCAAAGGAATTGCAAAAATACTTGAAAAAATTAATCTATTTTTAAACTCTTTGATTCCATAGCGCTCTTTTGCTCGACTCGTTAAAGATGCAGTATAGCCAGATTTTTCAATAACTTGGATAAGTATATTTGGATCAATTTGTTGTTCAGAATTTATTACAGCGCTGCCTGTGGCATAGTTTACAGACGAGCTAACTCCATCTATTTTATTTAATGCTTTTTCAACACGTCTTTGACATGACGCACATGTCATTCCTCCAACATTTAATTCAACTTGTTGGCTCAACTTTTCCTCTTATTTAAGATCGTATCCGGCTTCTTTGATCGCTTCAGAAATTTTATTTTGAATAATTTCTTCATCAGATGAAATTTCAACTTTTCCACCGTCTAAATCAACTATTACTTTTTGAACTCCATTAATCTTTAACAATTCCTCAGTAACTGAATTGACGCAATGTTGGCAGGTCATTCCAACCACATTTATTGTCTGATTCATTACTCGACTCTACTCCTTGTAATTTGCGCTATAAACCCTAGAGGTGTAAATCATGATCTAATACTTTGGACTTCTTGGGTGTTATCTCATATTTGGCAAGGGTTAAGCTAAAAATTTCACCCAAAACAACTTTCACGTGTCCAAATAAATAAAAAGGAGTTTTCCTGCTGCATCTCGAAATCTCTATTTATAATTAGTTTTTTTACCATATAATTCAATTTCTAAAAAATAATATTGTTGATAAGTCTTAATTCTATTCAGCGTGGTAGCTAGTGGATTTGAACCACTGTAGGCGTGAACCGGCAGATTTACAGTCTGCTCCCTTTGGCCGCTCGGGCAAGCTACCTAATTAATGCGCCTTGGTAATTCTACGATGTGAAAAGTTTCTAGTAAGACTGGCCCATCTGTTGTGCGATGTCTTCCAAACGTTTAACTCTTTCTTGGGTCGGTGGATGAGTTGAAAATAATTTGGCCATACCGTTTCCTCGAAATGGGTGAGCAATCATCATTGAAGAAGTTGATTCCATTTTTGATGTTGGTCTCATCGGAGCATTGGAAATACCAGCATCTATTTTCTTTAAGGCACTAGCTAGGGAAAGTGGATCCTTAGTCAAGATTGCACCATCTTCGTCTGCAGCAAATTCTCTTGATCGACCGATCGCTAATTGCAACATAGTCGCTGCCATCGGTGCCACAATTATCAAAAATAATCCACCTAAAGGATTTGATCTTTGGGAATTTCGTCCCCCAAATAGCCAAAAAAATTGCACCATTGACATCAAGGCACTTGCCATAGTTGCTGCAACAGAAGCAGTCAAAATATCTCTGTTGTAAACATGGGAAAGTTCATGACCAATAACTCCACGTAATTCTTTTTCATTTAATAAATTCATGATTCCTTCAGTTGCACAAACTGCAGAATTTTGTGGATTGCGTCCTGTTGCAAATGCGTTTGGTGAAGCAGTGGGCGACAAATAAACTTTGGGCATTGGCTGTTGTGCTTCTAGTGCCAGATCGCTAACAATTTTATACAAAACTGGTGCATCCTGAGGTGTCACTTGATAAGCCTTCATCGCTTTAAGAGCCAGCTTGTCAGAGTAAAAGTAAGCAAAACCATTTATGCCTAAAGCGAAAATCAATCCAAACCATAAACCAGAAGATCCACCAAACCAAGATGAAATAACCATTACAAAAAGACCCAGTGTGCCCAGCAGAAAGATTGTTTTTAGAGTGTTGGTTGTTCTACGCATTGCCCATCCTTATAAATAAGCCACTACTTTATTTCTATCGGATAACTAACTTTTCCGCCACCTCACACTCTCATGACCTGCATACTTAAAACCAGTCTCGCGCCTAAGATGTGAGTTGCACGCCTTCAAGCAAAAGATTTGGTTTTAATTGAAAAATTCTAAAGATAGATCGGCATATAGCACCGGTATAATTTCTGCTGCAGGTGCTTATTTGATGTGGGGAGTGATTCCTCTTTATTGGCAGTTCTTAAAACCTGCTTCTGCACCAGAGATATTGGCACATCGTGTTGTTTGGTCACTGGGATTATTGTTACTAATAGCTTTTTTTACTAAAAAATGGACTGTTGTAAAAGCTTCGTTTACAAACAAAAGAACATTACTTCTGCTTTTTTTGGCTGCCATTTTGGTTACCATAAATTGGGGTGCCTTTATATGGGGTGTTAATAATGGTCACATTATTGAAACTTCCTTAGGTTATTTTATAAATCCCTTAGTTTCTGTTGCTTTAGGCGTAATAATCCTTAAAGAAAAATTAAATTCTCTACAAATAGTTGCGATTACCCTAACTTTCATTGCAGTCACATTCTTAACTCTTAGTTTGGGCAAACCACCAATTGTGGCTCTTACTTTAGCTTTTTCATTTGGCTTCTATGGATTAGTTAAGAAATTAGCAAATGTAGATGCAGTATCAAGCTTGACAGTTGAAACCTTAATTTTGACTCCATTTTTCTTAATATTTATTTACTACTTATACGCCAATGACCAATTGAGTTTTACAACTAATGGATATTCGCATGCATTATGGTTAACAACTGCAGGAATTGCCACTGTGGTTCCACTACTTTTGTTTGGAACAGCTGTAGTCAGGGTGCCTTTAGTCGCAATTGGTTTATTGCAAGCTTTAGGCCCAATTTTACAATTTTTGATCGGTTATTTTATTTTCCATGAAGAAATGAGCACTGCAAGATGGTTTGGATTCTTTCTGGTTTGGATGGCAGTGAGTGTCTTTAGTTTTGATGCAATTAAAACTTACCGAAAGACAAATTAGCTATTTCTTTTTGTTAACCATTCTGCAAATTGAATTAAAGCGTCTCGAGCAGATCCCTTGGGCACTGAATCAAGGGAGACCATTGCTTGATCAATCAAACTTTCAAGATGTAGTTCAGCAACATCAAAACCACCCAGTTGAGTAATTTTTTCAATAATAGGTTGAATTAATTTTTCATCTGAAATAACTTTTTGCAGCATCGGTGCTAATTCATTTGCTTTGTCAGCAGCTAAGGCTGATAAAACCGGTAAAGTGTGAACTCCTGCAAGTAGATCTTTACCAATTATTTTTCCAGAATTTACTGATTCACCTTTCATATCTAAAATGTCATCAGAAATTTGAAAAGCTAAACCAATGTTTCTAGCATAATTTGCTAGTGCTGCACTCACTAAATCATCAACCCCGGCTAAATAAGCACCAAGGGCTGCTGCAGATTCAATTAATGATCCAGTTTTTTGTCTTAAGACTTCTAAGTAATGAACTATTGGATCTGTGTCTTTTGCTCCAATTGCTTCTCTAATTTGACCTTCACAAAGAGTTGAAAGCGTGTCAGCTAACACAGTTACTACATGCGGGCCTAATTCCGCAGCGATTGCTGAAGCTCTTGAAAATAAAAAATCTCCAGCCAGAATTGCGTTTGTGTTTCCAAATTTTGCATTGGCAGATGTAACTCCCCTGCGCAAAGATGCCTCATCCATAACATCATCATGATAAAGAGTTGCTACGTGAATAAATTCAATTGCTGCTGAAACTTTTGCTAAACGATCGATGTCTGGTTTACCAAATTGACTTGCAAGGAAAACTAAAACTGGTCTTATTCGTTTCCCACCGGCTAGCAATAAATGTTGTGTAATTTCTGTTAATGGATTGTAATTAGATTCGGATTCAATTTCTAGAAATTCTTCAGTTCTCTTTATCCCTAAGGCCAGAAAATCCTTTAATGCTTCATCTTCTATTAGTAACTCTGGGACTGTTGCTTTACTCATCGCAAGAACACAGACGCAGAGCTTATTAATTCAATAATTATTTGTGGTACCAAGCCCATCAATACAGTTACTCCAGCACAAATAGCTATAACTGAAGTTGTGAAAGAACTTGGCACGACAACAAATGGGCCTTCGGGTATTGGTTCACTAAAGAACATCAAAATAATCACCCTTACATAAAAGACCGCCGAAATAACACTTGCTACTACACCTACCAGAACTAATGGTGTTGCACCACCTGAAATAGCTGCAGTAAAGACTCCAAACTTTGCAGTAAATCCACTTGTTAATGGAATACCTGCAAAGGAGAGCATGAATAGTGACATTAAACCAGCTGTCAATGGAGATTTTTTACCAATACCTCTCCAGCGAACCAAGTTTGAGCTCTCTCCTGTTGACTCTCTAATAATTGTTAACAATGCAAATGCGCCAATAGTTGAGAACATGTAGGCAATCAAGTAAATCAAAACTGAAGCAATCGCTGGCTTACTAGTTGCAGAAAACCCAACTAAAATAAATCCGCCGTTAGCAATTGAAGAATAAGCCAGCATTCTCTTAAAGTCTGTTTGCGAAAGTGCAATTACACTTCCCACCAACATTGTTAATCCTGCAACAACCCAAATAAGTGGTCGCCAATCCCAAACAAGGGAACCAAATGCAACATAGAAAACACGAAGTAATCCGCCAAAAGCTGCAATTTTTACAGCACCTGCCATAAATGAAGTTACTGGTGTTGGTGAACCGGAATAAACATCTGGCACCCATTGATGAAATGGCACGGCACCTACTTTAAATAACATTCCAACTGCTACCAACGAAATTGCGGCTGTGAGCAATCCTGGTGAATTGTTTGAAGAACTAATTCCGTTTGATATTTGACCAAATTCCAAGGAACCCGTGTAGGCATAAGTTAATGCGCTACCAAATAATAAAATAGCACTTGCTAATGCACCCAAAATAAAATACTTCAGTGCTGCCTCTTGACTTAAAAGCCTTCTTCTTCTAGATAAACCTGCTAATAAGTACAGTGGCAAGCTCATAACTTCCAGTGCTACGAAAAGTACTAGTAAATCATTTGCAGTAACAAATAAAAGCATTCCTGAAATTGAAAAAGTGAATAATGGCCAGATCTCAGTTTGAGTCCAACCAAGCTTTGTCATATTTTTTTCTTCTTCTCCGCCAGGCAATGTAGATGCTCGAGTCGCAAATGCATCGCCCAGCGGATCAATTCTGTTTTCTGCAAATAGAAATGCGCTTAATGTGGCAGCAATTAATATTGTGCCTTGTAAAATCCATCCTGGTCCATCTAATGCCACTGTGGAACTAGCAGCAAGAATTCTTCCACTAGCGCCTGATTGCAGAACAATTGCAA
>CALBND010000144.1 GCA_937896305.1 uncultured Actinomycetes bacterium | reverse complement strand
CTCTAATACCTTTTAAAACACGTCCCCATGGGCTTCTGGTCAAAAGGTAGGTTATGAAAATTACGACTGCTACAAGTAGCCAACCAACAGTTACCACCCATGAATCATTTACGCCAAAACTTATCGGTCCTAAATTAATTCCACTGGAATAAGGATTTAGCGCATAAAACTGTGCCGCAAATTTTCCATTTAGTCCGTTAACTCCACCAAACCATTCACGAAGAGCAACAGATCTAACAACTAGTCTTAAGATTTCACTTGCTCCAATAGTTACGATGGCTAAGTAGTCCGCACGAAGTCGAAGTGTTGGTAAACCAAGCAAGAGTGACAAAATCAATGAACAAATTATTCCGACTATAAGTGCTAACCAAAAACTTCCACCAAAACTTAAAACTGTGGCAGCTAATGAATATCCACCAACGGTCATGAATGCTACTTGCCCAAAGTTGAGCAAACCGGTGTAACCAAACTGAATATTAAGACCAGCCGCTGCCAGACAGTAAATAATTGCCTGAACCCCTATTGCTTGGGTTAGAGATTGCTCAATGATGATGGAAAAATTCATCAACCCACCCGCTCTCTTTTACCCAAAATTCCTTGTGGGCGGAATAAGAGAATTGCAATCATCACGAATAAAGCGCTGACAGTTTTTAATTCGGTAGGTAAAACTAGTGTGGAGAGTTGAATTAATACTCCGATAGTGATCGCTCCAACTAGTGCACCATAGATAGTTCCAAGGCCACCTAAAGTTACAGAGGCAAACATAATAAGTAACAAAATTTGACCCATTCGCCATGAAACGTCTTGATTTATGCCAACAGTTATTCCAGCAAGTGCTGCTAAAAATCCACCTAAGGTCCATACATAACTGATTACTTTTTCCACATTAATTCCAGTTGCAGAAGCTAAATCAGGGTTATCTCTAACTGCTCTAGTTGCTTTGCCAATTTTTGAATTCTTTAACCAAAACAAAACAATTGCCAAAGTAATAATTGCAATAATTGCCATGATTAATGCTTTAGGAGTTATCGCAACTCCAAAAATATCTAGTCCGGCTTGGGCCGCATATTGGTTGTAGTTACGAGGGGAACCACCAAAAATTGCTAAAGCGCTATAACGAAGTGTGAGTGCTAAACCAATAGAAACAATCATCATCGCCATTAAGCCTGTGCCACGGCGTCTGAGAGGTTTCCAAAGGTAACGATTTTGTGCCCAACCCCAAAGAAAAGCGCTTATCACTAAAGAGAGGGGAACAGCAATTAACATATTCAAACCCACTAAATAGTTAAGTGTCCAAGCAGTAAACGCACCATAAGTTAAAAGCTCACCATGAGAGAAGTTAGTTAATCCGGTTGTGCCAAAAATTAGATTCAAACCCATAGCGCCTAGTGCAATAGTTAAACCAAAAAGTAAACCATCTACAACTAGCTGGGGGATTTTTGAGTCTCTTTTAACAGCAACTTGATCAGCGCTGGTTCCAACTTGTGTTTTGAAAATCAATACTTTAGGTCCTTGTACGAAAGTTATTTCACGCTCTGGGCCTGGTTCTGCAATAGTTAAACCAGCTGGCAAAGTGGCGACATCAATACTTACTGTGTATTTACCTGCCGATGGAGCAGCTAATTCAAAAGCACCAGTTGCATCAGTCAGTCCTTGAATGGTGTTCTCATTATTTGCCAGAGTAATTGCAACTCCAGCTAACGGTTTGCCATCAGGATCAGAAATTTTTCCTGAGATTCCAGGACCATCAAGAGCACTAGCACCTGATCCTATATATATAGCAAAGATTGTTGAGAGGAGAACTGATTTAAGGATTCTTCGAATCTGGAAAACCCTAATCATCGTCCAATTATCCCCATCGTTTGATTAAATTGAGCATAGTCGCAAATCTTGGGCTAGCCAATTATTTCCGATTTTTTCCTAATTTACCCTCGGTTTAATCAAAATAGACCCAGGGGTCAATAAAAGTGAAATATATGAATTAGTGGAAGTAGAGCATCCAGATTTTGACCAGAATTGGAGCAAAAATTAGGGCTGGTAATAATTCAGCAACGGAAACTTGTTTGATTTTCAAAAGACGCAAAGCCACACCAACAAGCAAAAGTCCTCCAGTCACAGTCAGTATCAACACTTGAGTTTCATCTAACACATTTCCTAAGACAACTCCTAGCAAAGTAAAAAGTGCTTGATAAACACCAACTGCTAGAGCTGAAAACATCACGCCTATTCCTAGGGATGAGGCAAAGGCTATTGAGGCAAAGAAATCTAGCGAAGATTTAAGTGCTAGAAGTTCTATCCCATTTTGTAAACCATCTGAGATCGAACCCAGAATTGCTAGTGGCCCGACTACGAAAACTAACGAAGCGCTTACAAAGCCTTCCACGAAAGTAGAATTTTTGTCTTTCTTTTTAGCAAAACGTTTTTTAAGACGTTTGCCAATATTTTCAAATCTTTTCTCTAATTCCAAGATGGAACCTGTTATGCCACCCAGAATTAAACTTCCTAAAATTATTAGTACCCCAACCCCAGAACCTAGATTTTCCTTTAAAGTCGGATTAGCAATATCGGCTATTGATAGGCCTGCAATCACAAAAGTTGTTAAACCTAAAGTGTCAGTGACTAGATTTCTAGTTTTTTTAGAAAATTTGGAACCAATTAGGGTACCGATTAACGAACCAAGAACAATTGCCAAAACATTAATTAAGGTTCCCAAACCAATCATTTACTTGACCTTAAAAAATACAGTTAACCTAGCTGACGCTGTTTTTTGATTTTTGTCATCAAAAATGTCAATTAAATATGTGCCTGTGGATTTACCTAAATGTGCTGGAGTTGCAATTGCTGTAACTTTTCCTTCTTTAACACCTTTATGATGTGTAACATTTATATCTATCCCAACTGCAACTCGATCAGGATATGCAGCAACATTGGCAGCAATCGAACCAAGAGTTTCAGCCAAGATAGCGTTTGCTCCACCGTTTAAAAGTCCTAAAGGTTGTCTATTACCAATTACTGGCATTGTGCCCACAGTTTTTTGGGCGCTTACTTCAATTAATTCAATTCCCATACTTTCGGCTAATTCACCTAGGCCAAAAGCATTTAGTGCTTTGGTTAGTTCAAGTGGTGATAGCTCAGACATATTTATATCTGCACGTTTTTTATTATTTGGTGTGTCAGCGCTACTGGTCATGAAGCAAGCCTAGGATTCAAGATATGAGTCAAGCTTCAGGACCCGCACACTTACTTTTAGTCGATGGTCATTCATTGGCTTACCGAGCTTTTTATGCCCTGCCGATGGATAATTTTGCTACAAGTTCTGGCCAACCCACCAATGCCGTCTTTGGTTTCACCTCAATGTTGATAAATGCTTTAAAAGATGAAAAACCTACACATTTAGCGATCGCTTTTGATGTTTCTAGAGAAACGTTTCGAAAGGAGATGTTTGCTGAATACAAAGCTAACCGCAGCAAAAGTCCAGATGAATTTAGATCCCAACTGCCATTAATTCATCAAGTAATTGATGCAATGAATATTCCTGGAATTGAATTAAAAGGTTTTGAAGCAGATGACATCATTGCTACTTTGGCAAAGCAAGGTGAGAAAAAAGGAATGAGAGTTTCAATTCTTACAGGGGATAGAGATTCCTATCAGCTAGTTAATGATTCGATAACAGTCTTATATGCCAGAAAAGGTGTTAGCGATATCGCAAGAATGACACCTAGTGCCGTTTTAGAAAAATATGAATTAACTCCCCAACAATATCCAGATTTTGCTGCGTTAAGGGGAGATCCTTCTGACAACTTGCCATCGGTACCAAGTGTTGGTGAAAAGACCGCAGTTAAATGGATTAAAGAATACGGTTCTTTAGATGAATTAATTTCTCATAAAGATGAGATAACTGGCAAAGTTGGAGAAGCACTTAGAAGCCACATAGATCAAGTTCAATTAAACAGAAGAATGACTGAATTAGTCAAAGATGTCAAACTTGAGTTAAGCGTAGACCAATTAGAAGTTAAAGCACCTGATGATGAAAAAATATCTAAAGTTTTTGCCGAATTAGAATTTAAGAGCCTAAAAGAGAGATTGCTAGGAACCAAAGATAAAACTCAAGTGCCCAATAAAAAGACTGAAACTAATCTTAAAATCACTAAATACAATGTTTCTGGGTTAGAAAAATGGTTGAGCCAGCAATCAGAATTAGTTTTTGGGATAGATGTTCAATTTGAGGGCCACATAAATTCCTATCAAGATTTAGCCTGGGGGATTGCCACTCAAGAAGGGGCTATTGCTTTTAGTGAAAGTGAGTTAGATCAAAAAGATAAAACGGTATTAACTAGATTTCTAAGCGATGAAAAATATAAAAAGATTGTTCATGGGGCAAAAGATTTCTATCAAATATCTAATTTTAAACAAATAGAATTCTTAGGATTATTATCAGATACAGAAATTAGTTCATATTTAGTTTCGCCAGGTTTAAGAAGTTATGATTTAGAAGATCTGGCAATGAGATTTCTTGGGTTTGTTCCTGAACTCGTAAATTCAAATAGTGGTCAACTCCTGTTGGGAGATGACACTTTAGATTCAGAAAATCTAGCCCATAGGGCAAATGCAATTGTTTCTCTCAATAAGAAATTAGATGTTGATATTGAATCTAAAGAACTCACAAAATTACTCACAAATCTAGAACTACCCTTGGTTTCTATTTTAGCTGAGATGGAAATTGTTGGTATTGGCGTTGATATGAAAAAACTTAATGGTTTAGCAAAAGAGTTTGAAGATTTAGCAAATAGTTATGAGAAAGCAGCATTTAAAATCGTAGGGCACGATTTCAATATGGCATCCCCAAAACAATTACAAGTCGTTTTATTTGATGAAAGAAAACTTCCCAAAACGAAGAAGACTAAAACTGGTTTCACCACAGACGCTGAGGGGTTAAAAGATTTATTTATAAAAACTCAGGATCCCGTTTTATCTGAAATCTTAAAATGGCGTGATATAACTAAATTGAAACAAACGGTAGTTTCTTTAGTTCCCTTGGCAGAACGAGATGGCCGAATTCACACAACTTTTAATCAAACCGTTACTTCAACAGGGCGCTTATCTAGCACCGAACCAAACATGCAAAACATTCCAATTAGAACTGACCAAGGCAAAAGAATTAGGGATTGTTTTGTCTCTGGAAAAGGTTATGAATGTTTGCTAACCGCTGATTACAGTCAAATTGAAATGCGCATCATGGCCCATTTGTCAAAAGATCCAGGATTAATTTCTGCGTTTCAATCTGGTGAAGATTTACACACAACCTCTGCTGCTTTAGTATTTGGAGTTAAACCAAATGAAGTTGATGCAGAACTAAGAAGGCAAATTAAAGCAATTTCTTATGGTTTGGCATATGGCATGGGTTCATATGGTTTAAGTCAATCACTAGATATTGAAGTGGGTGCTGCCCAAAAATTAATGGATGAATATTTTAAACGATTTGGGGGAGTAAGAGATTATTTAGCAAATGTTGTGGAA
>CALBND010000143.1 GCA_937896305.1 uncultured Actinomycetes bacterium | reverse complement strand
TTTTCTGTTAAGGTAATTTCTATATCAAGGCACAGAGTGGATAAGTTCCTATACTTGTAAATATGAGGGTATATTTTGACCATGAAACCAATTGTTAGAGAACTTCGCGTCGAAGATAAATCAAGATGGTTAGAACTATGGGCAGGTTATTTGGAGTTCTACAAATCTTCAATTTCAAATGAGCAAACAGAGCTTACTTGGGTAAGGCTTATTAGCAATGAGAATAAAATGTATGGATTTGTTGTTGAGGTGGACAATAAGTTAGCAGGTTTGGCGCACTGTCTGTTTAGACCGTCAACGTGGGCTGAACACGATTATTGTTATTTGGAAGATCTTTTTGTTGATACAAATGTAAGAAACAACGGTTTGGGCAGAGCATTAATGGATCATGTTATTGAATTAGCAAAATCTCGTAAAGCAAAGCGGGTGTATTGGACGACACAAGAATTTAATGCAACAGCGCGTAAACTATACGATTCATATGTCCCAGTTTCCGAATTTGTTCAATATAGATATCCACTTTAATTAAAATTATTAAAGTGCACCGCCAGGGAATCGAACCCCGGACCCGCTGATTAAGAGTCAGCTGCTCTAACCAACTGAGCTAGCGGTGCGTGATGGAAAAATCATACCTAAGAATAAATTTTTACAAACTCTGCTATGGCTCCCACCATCATTTGTACAGCAATAGCGGCTAAAAGTAATCCAGCCAATTTTGTTGCAACTGTAATCCCACCTGTGCCGATAAATTTCATTAACGGAACAGAAAATCTCATAAATGCATATAGGACTAAATGTACAAAAATAAGTCCTAGCACAATTGCAGTAAAATCGTATGAATTTTCAGATTGTCTAACAAAAATGATTGTGGCAGCAATTGCACCTGGGCCTGCAAGAAGTGGTGTTCCAAGTGGAACTAGTGCCACACTCACATCGCTAGTTTTAGATGGTTCTGCATCTTTGCCGGTCAATAATTCAAGTGCCACTAAAAGAAGTAGTAATCCACCAGATGCTTGCAAAGAGGGAAGGGAAATATCTAGAAACCCTAAAATTTGGTTACCAAATAGTGCAAAAATAATAATTACTAAAAACGATATCGAAACAGCTTGTAGAGCTAATCTTTTTTGTTTCTTTTCAGTTTCATTACCTGTTAAACCAATAAAAATTGGAACTGTTCCCAAAGGATCCATGATGACAAAAAAAGTGACAACCACAGAAGTGAAGAGTGTTGCTAATTCAAGTGTGTTCATTAATTCCTCTATTTATAATTACTGGGGTGAGTAACGGGGCTCGAACCCGCGACTTCCTGGACCACAACCAGGTGCTCTACCAGCTGAGCTATACCCACCAAGTTTTAAATCTTTTTGCGCTTTCTCATTCTATCCATTGCTCAACTTTGAACTTTTACTCATGCTCCACAACAAATTTGCTGGCTAATTCTTTGGCTATATCTGAGCCTGGACCAGGTTGGGCAACCATTATTGCTTCACGATAGTAACGAAGTTCAGCAATACTTTCTCTAATATCTGCTAATGCTCGATGATTACCAGTTTTTTCTGGTGATGAGAAATAAACTTTTGGATACCAACGTCTAGCAAGTTCTTTAATTGAGGAAACATCAATAACTCGATAATGTAAATGCTGATCAAACTCAGGTAAATCTCTTGCTAAAAATCCACGATCAACATAAACACTTGAGCCAGCTAAAGGTGCTTTTCTGGCATCTGGCACATGTTGTTTTACATACTGCATAACTTCTTTATTTGCTTCTGCCATTGAAACTCCATGTGGCACTTCGCGTAATAATCCTGAAGCAGTATGCATTTCTTTAACAACATCAATCATTTCATCTAGCTTCTGATCTTCGCATTTAATAACAATGTCAATTCCAGGATCCATTTCATTTAAATGACTATCTGTGACCACAACGGCAATTTCAATAAGGGCATCTTTCTCTAAAGATAAACCTGTCATTTCGCAATCAACCCAAACGATTAGATCATTTTGACTAGCCATTTATTTTCTACTTTCAACTATTTTTGAAAAACTGTTATTTCAAAAAGTGCGCCCGGAGGGAATCGAACCCCCAACCTACTGGGTAGAAACCAGTTGCTCTATCCGTTGAGCTACGGGCGCAGAGTTCCTATTTTGCTATATGACTCACAATCACCACTTATCCCCAGTGGACTTGAGTGAATAAACATAGCAAGTCAAAGATATTGCATCCTAAATTCAACTACACAGAAGGAGTTATCAAGATGAATGACATCATCACCACAATTGTGGGAAATGCAGTAAGTGAAGTAGTGCTTAGGTCAAGCTCTTCAGGAAAAAGTATGGCCACTTTTCGAATAGCCAATAATCCTCGAAGATTTGAAAAAACTAGTAATTCTTGGATTGAATTAGATCCCAATTTCGTATCTATTAATTGCTGGTCTTTCTTGGCAGAAAATGTTGCCACCAGTGTTCGAAAAGGTCAGCCACTAGTAGTTACGGGGAAACTGAAAATTAGGCAATGGCAAGACGGTGAAAAATCTGGAACTGCAGTTGAGCTTGATGCTATTTCTGTGGGACATGATTTGAACTGGGGCAAAAGCGAGTTTACGAAAGTTAAAAAAACATCATCGAACACAGCAAATGATGCTTGGTTCCCAGAAGGCTTAGACGCTGAAGTAAATGTGGCATAACTGAATCGATAGCCTTGTGTGGTGGCAGAATTTATTTATACACTTTCCAAAGCCCGCAAGGCTCACAATGAAAAAGTTGTGCTTGATGATGTGACTTTGTCATTTTTACCAGGAGCCAAAATTGGTGTGGTTGGGCCTAATGGTGCTGGTAAATCTTCTTTAATAAGAATTATGTCTGGTAAAGATGAAGTAAGTAATGGTGAAGCAATGTTGGCACCTGGTGCCACAGTTGGAATTCTAGAACAAGAACCAAAACTTAGTGAAGATAAAAATGTTTTAGAAAACGTCGAAGAAGCGGTTGCCGGAACAAAAGCTAAATTAGCAAAATTTAATGAGATCAGCGAAAAATTAGCCGATCCTGAAGCAGACTATGACAAGTTACTTTCTGAGATGGGAAAACTGCAAGAAGAATTAGATCATCTAGGTGCTTGGGATCTTGATTCCCAATTAGAACAAGCAATGGATGCCTTAAGACTTCCTCCTGCTGATGCAGATGTAAAAGTATTATCGGGCGGAGAAAGACGACGCGTTGCCTTAGCAAAACTTTTACTACAACAACCTGATTTGCTATTACTTGATGAACCCACAAACCACTTAGATGCTGAAAGTGTTTTGTGGTTAGAACAACATCTTGAAAAATACCCAGGAACAATTGTGGCAATCACACATGATAGATATTTTCTTGACAATGTTGCCGAATGGATTTTGGAATTAGATCGCGGACATGCATACCCTTATCAAGGAAACTATTCAACATATTTGGAAAAGAAACAAGAAAGATTAAAAGTTGAAGGGGCTAAAGACGTAAAACTTCGTAAACGTTTAGAAGACGAATTAGAATGGGTTAGATCAAGTCCAAAAGCTAGACAAGCTAAATCAAAATCTCGTTTAGAGCGATATGAAGAAATGGCTAGCGCTGCTGATAAAACCAGAAAACTTGATTTTGAAGAAATTCAAATTCCACCAGGACCAAGACTAGGTGCCCAAGTAATTGAAATTGATGCTATCTCAAAAGCATTTGACGACAAAATATTAATTGATAAATTATCGTTCACTTTGCCAAGAAACGGCATTGTAGGAATTATTGGACCAAACGGGGTAGGAAAAACCACCCTTTTCAAAATGTTAATGGGCGTGGAAAAACCAGATTCTGGTGAAATAAAAATAGGGGACACCGTACAAATTTCATATGTTGATCAGGGAAGAACCGGAATTGATCCAAAGAAAAATGTTTGGGAAGTTGTTAGCGACGGCTTAGATTTTATTAAAGTCGGAAACATTGAAATTCCCTCGAGAGCATATGTTTCAACATTTGGGTTTAAAGGTCCAGATCAGCAAAAACCTGCTGGAGTTTTATCTGGAGGAGAGCGAAATAGATTAAACCTAGCTCTCACACTTAAACAAGGTGGAAACTTACTTTTACTGGATGAGCCCACAAATGATTTAGATGTTGAAACTTTGGGAAGTTTAGAAAATGCGTTACTCGAATTTCCGGGATGCGTTGTGGTGATTAGCCATGATCGAATGTTTTTGGACAAAATTGCTACCCATATGTTGGCCTATGAGGGTGATTCGCAATGGTTCTGGTTTGAAGGAAACTTTGATTCATATGAAAAGAATAAAATTGAACGTTTAGGCGCAGAAGCTGCCAGACCGCATCGTGCCACATATAGAAAATTAACTCGGAACTAGCTTTGAATTTTAATGTAGTTTTAGCAAGTGATGAAAAAAAATCATTAAATATATTCTTAGAAAAGTTAACTTTTTGGGATTATCGTGCCACATTAAGAATAAAAGCTAAAGAAAACCATATTGGTTTATATGGCTCTACACCTTTTAATTGTTTAGCTTTTTTAGCTTTACCGTGCGAAAAATTATCAACAGAAATAGATTTGGTAATAAACGCAGCTGACTTACTAAAAGAATTAAAAAACTTTGAAAAAAATGAAATAGAATTAACTGATTCGGAAAAACCTGCTCCAGCCTTAGCGTTGTTACCCCCAAATGGGCCTTGGATGCCAGGAGAAAAAGGAATTGCGGGAGATATATTACCTTTGGTAAAAAATCGTCTGGATAAGTTAAAAGCACAAATCGAACCATTACAAATGCTTGCCAATACAAATACTAAAGAAAGTGTTACTGAAACTGCATGGAATGAAAATCTATGGGGTGGGATAACTTTTGGTGCATTAAATGTGGCAGCAGGTTTAGGGATGTTGGCATTTCCAAATGCGAGAGTTAATGCTGCAACTTGTCAAGGCTGGAAACGTTTAATTACGCCCAGTGGTCAAGTTTTTATAAGACCACAAAAAGCCGTTAGAACTTTATTATCAGTTGTTAAATAACACCATCTGTTCTTGTATTGATCATGCCATCTGCAGCCATAACTAAATAATTCCAAAGTTTACTTTTATTTTCCTCATTTAACTGTTGTTTATTTAAAGCTTTTTCCATACTGTTTAACCATGCATCTCGAGCCGCAAAATCAATTGCAAATCCAGCGTGGCGCATTCTAAGGCGCGGATGTCCTCTTTGATCTGAATATGTTGTTGGCCCTCCCCAATACTGCATTAAGAAAAGAGTTAATCTTTCTTGAGCGCCAACTAAATCTTTTTCTGGATACATTGGTTTCAGGATTGAATCATTTATAACTTCTGCATAGAAATCTTTAACTAAAACTTCAAAAAATTCTTTTCCCCCAAAATTTTCATAATCACTCATGATTCAATAAAATTATCTTGCAGAAGGGGGGTTTGGTGGCATTCCTGAAATAGTTGGATAAGGCCTTGACAAAACTGGAACTCTAATCCCTGCTTGGTCAAATGCTCCTTTAAGTTTTTCTCTTATTTCTCTCGCTGTTTGCATTGGTTGATCAGGAGCGGTTTTTGCAAAGATTCTGACAAAGATCGCATCTCCAGATACTTGCTCTACTCCTGCATATTGTGGTGCACTTAAAAGCATTCCAGCAAAAGCTGGATCTTCTAACATTTCTTTTCCAACTCGATCAATTACTACTTTAACTTTTTCTAAATCTTCGTCATAGGCAACTGGAACATCAACTGTTGCAACAGTCCATCCTTGGCTTCTGTTTGCAACTCTTAATATTTCACCATTTCTGACATACCAAACCACTCCACCTAAATCTCTTAATCTTGTGACACGTAAATCAACTTCTTCAACGGTTCCCATGGCTGTTCCTAAATCAACAAAGTCACCGACGCCATATTGGTCTTCTAAAATAATAAATATCCCAGCCAAGAAATCTTTAATTAAAGTTTGGGCCCCAAAGCCAAGAGCGACTCCTGCAACTCCAGCACTTGCTAAAAGTGGTGCAACGTTGAAACCTACCGTGCTTAATTCAGAAGTTATGGCCACAGTCCAAATAATTAATGCTGAAGCACTTTTAAATAATTGGCTAACAGCTTTAACTCTTTGCACAGTTCGCTGTTGCATAACCATGGCCGATAAATCAGCTGTGTTATCAGCTCGTCTAGAAACTTTTGGGGTTCTTTCATGTGCACGGTTAACCGCACCTTTAACAAATTTTGCTATAGAAAATCTAATAACGACATGGGCGATAATTGCAATGACGATAATCAGGATTGCCTGAAATGGAATCAAATCTAAAAAGTCCTGGAATGTTGCGATTCTTAAATTAGCCATATAACTAAGGCTATCGATAAGGACCAGTTATGGGTTGTTAGGACTTGTCTGTAAAGTTGTATTTATGTTGAAGAGTTCGAGATTTCTAAAAGTTACCTACGTATTTATGGCAATTTTACTATTTGCTACCTCACCTGCGACTGCAGTAATTCGAGATGACGGAGATGATCCTGGAGCCTCAATTACTGGATTTACCACAATTGCATTATTTATTGGAATCCCCGTATTGACTGTTCTATTAATAGTGGTGGCAATTATGGCTCCACAATGGTCAAGAAAAGCAAAAACTGAATTAGGTTTCACGTCTCACGATGATTCATGGTGGCTAAATGGGCCAGCTACTGAAACCAAAGCATTAGGCAGAGCAAAGAAACAAGATTCAGATAATTCTTTTTCACCAAAGGCCGGTGGCATAAGTGCAAAGTGGTGAATTTTTTACAAACGATGAGCAACAAGAAATTGCAGCAATAATTTCTGCTGCTGAATCAAGTTGTGATCTAGAATTTAGTTTATTTGTTGGAGAATTAGAAAACGGCAGAAAAGAAGCTGTAAAGTTGCATAAAAGTTTAAATAACAATGCAAAAACTGTTTTAGTTTGTGTTGATATCCAAAACCGAGGAATTGAAATAGTTACCGGAAGCTACGCTCTAGCAACTATTGATAATATGGTTTGCAATTTAGTGGCTGTAGCAATGGCAAATGCATTTGCTACAAATGATTACGTTGGTGGGCTACGCCAAGCTTTCTCAATTTTGGGCGCTCATGCTTATCGCCCTAAATCAATGACTGATGTTTAATCTTTATCAGCAAGTTGAGCTTTAAGAGCTCGAGAAATAGCATCTCTTTGTTCAACAATTATTCTTCGTGCACCAACAGCAAGTTCTTTATTTAAACTCAAGAATTTATCAGATTTTTCAATTACTTCTTGAGAAATATTCGAACTCGGGAAAAGCCCAGTAACAAGTGATTGGCCTATTTCGTGAGTTCGAGCATTCCATAATTCTTTAACAGAATCAAAATATGCATCAATAAAGTTTTTCATAATTTCAGCATGGTCAACATAAGATAATCCGGCAAGGGCTGAGTGGATTTCAGAATTAGGCATTGAAGTATTTGTAGTTACAAGATCCCAAGCTATTTGTTTTGATTGCAAGGTTGGAATTGCTGATCTAGCCCCAACTGCATGCTCTCGACCCATTGCTGTGTCATCTCGTTTTAATTCCTGTTCAATTGCTTCACTGCCTCTTGTGCCAGTGACAACAAGTCTTCTTAATAGGGTCCATCGAAGGTCGGTATCAACTTTTAAGCCATCAACGACTTCTTGACCATCAAGTAAATTAGCTACTTTATTTATTTGTTCAGGAGTGGTAGCAACTGCACTAAAGGTTCTTATTAATGCTAATTGTCTGTCTGAGCCAGATTCAGCTTTTTCTAATAATGTTAATAAGCCATCAGCTAATTTAATGTTGTAATTTGTTCGATTTTTTCTGTCTGCATACACGTCAATAGCACTTCGACATTGCATTAGAACTTGTTGCACAAGTCCAATGTCAGTTTCAGCTGCTAGTCCAGAAAGTACTAGATCTAAATATTTTCCAGTGCTAACTTCAGCATCTCGAACCATATCCCAAACTGCACCCCAAATTAGTGCTCTTGAAAGAGATGATTCAATACTTGAAATGTCTTTAGTGGCAGTTGTTAATGAAGTTTCATCTAATCTAATTTTGGCATAAGTTAAATCATCATCATTAATTAAAATTAAATCAGGTTGCTTCATTCCGATTAATTCTTTTATAGATGTTTGATTGCCTTCAACATCCATTTCAATTCTTTTGGTTCTAATAAGTTTTCCGTTTTGTTTCTCATAAACTCCAACAGCCAGACGATGGGGTCTTAGAACTGGTGGCAAACCTGGAGGAGAACTTGGTGGCTCTTGAATGATTTCTGCTTTAGTAATTATTTTGTTTCCATCAGTTTCAAGAAGAGGACGAAGCAGTGTTGCCCCAGATGATTGCAACCAAAGTTTGGTCCAAGTTTCCAAGTCGCGACCTGAAGAAATTGTTAATTCGGTTAATAAATCGGATAACTCAGTATTGCCCCAAGCATGTTTATCGAAATAACTTTTTAATCCTTTCAAGAAATTTTCTTCTCCCACCCATGCAACAAGTTGTCTTAGGGCAGAAGCACCTTTGGCGTAGGTAATCCCATCAAAGTTTTCGTAAACTGAATCCAGATCATCCATGTTTGCTGCA
Source organism: uncultured Actinomycetes bacterium (assembly GCA_937896305.1). Taxonomy (GTDB): domain Bacteria; phylum Actinomycetota; class Actinomycetes; order S36-B12; family UBA5976; genus ATZT02. Next base: position 6,553 of record CALBND010000143.1, on the reverse strand, counting down.
ATGGGATGAGTCGAAGGTAATTGATCTTGTCTGTATGCCCAAGCTTTTCTTTGAACATGAAACAAAGTCCAGGCTTCGTTATATTTTGTTGCTCCAGTACTTGACCAGTGTGCGGCCCATTCTGCAAAAGATTCATTTAACCAAAGATCATTCCACCATTTCATGGTTACTAAATCACCAAACCACATATGTGCAAGTTCATGCAAAATTGTGTTGGCACGTGTTTCATAAGCAGTTCTGGTTGTTCTAGATCTAAAAATATATTCATCTCTAATGGTTACGCAACCAACATTTTCCATCGCTCCTGCATTAAATTCTGGAACAAATATTTGATCATATTTAGGAAATGGATACCCAACTTGGAACTTTTCTTCAAACCAAGCAAAACCTTGTTTGGTAACTTCAAAAATCTCTTTATCGTCTAAAAATTCCAAAAGTGATTGACGAATATAAATGGCTAAGGGGTAGGTGCCAAATTTTCCTGAATATGAATCCGACTTCTTGGCATAAGGTCCTGCACAAAGTGCATAAAGATAGGAAGACATGGTCGGAGTTACTGCAAAACTCCAGGTTGACATTTCTTCATCAATTTTAATACTTGTTGGAGTGGGGGAGTTACTAATTAAATTCCATTTACTTGGGGCAGTAACCGTAAGGGCTAAGGTTCCTTTTATATCGGGTTGTTCAAATACTGGGAAAACTCTTCGACAATCAGGAACTTCAAATTGGGTATAAAGATAAGTCTGGTTATCTACTGGATCAACAATGCGATGCAAGCCTTCACCAGTATTCATGTAAATACAGTTAGCTTTAATTTTGAGTGTGTTATTGATTTTTAAGTCATTTAATTTTATACGTGAGCCATCAAAAACTTCAGAAACCTTTAATTCACTTCCATTCAGCCAAATCGAATCAACACTTTGCGCAACTAAATCTATCCAAGTACTGGCATTTTCTTGAGCAATAAAATTAATAGAGGAAACACAGCTATAGGTTTCACCTACTCCAGTCAGGGTTAAGGCAACTGTGTATTCGGGCTTACTTATTAATTGGGAACGAGTCGCGGCTTCAACGCGGGTTATGTTCAAATTTTTACTCAAGTTTCCCTCACTCAAATGCAGAATTTAACTTAATCCTGTCACGCCCTATACTAACCTGCACACAGTTGGTTGTCCTTCGCATAAGATTTTGTTACGAGTCGAAGGAAGTTAACAAAAATGAGCGATAAAGTAAAATTTTGGTTTGACCCATCTTGCCCTTGGGCCTGGGTAACTTCAAGGTGGATTTTAGAAGCATCAAAAATGAAAGATATTGAAATTCAATGGGAAATTTTTAGTTTAGGTGCCTTAAACGAAGATAAAGATTTGAATCCTGAATATCGAGAAAGAGTTAATAAAACTTGGGGACCAGTCAGAGTTTTAATCTCTGCCAAGAACAAATACGGACCAGAAGTTTTGTTGCCTCTATATAACGCCTTAGGGGAACTATTTCACCCTGGAGCAAAACCAGTGGCAAAAGAAACAGTTGCCTTAGCTTTAGCAAATGCCAAACTTGATGAGTCATTAATAAACGAATACGAAAATACAGATTTAGATGATCAACTTCGAGAAAGCACTAAAGCAGGTCTTGCTTTAGTGGGAGATGAAGTTGGAACTCCAATAATCGCCATCAATGATGTAGCTTTTTTTGGTCCAGTAATAACTTCTGCTCCTAAAGGAGAAGCGGCATTGAATTTGTGGAATGGAATATTTGCTGTGGCAAGTTTTCCAGACTTTTATGAACTTAAAAGAACTAGAAAAGCTAGACCACAGTTTTAAGAAAAAATTAAATGAAAATACATTTAGGTTGCGATCATGCTGGATTTGAATTAAAAGAAATAATTTCTAAACATTTAACTAATTTAGGACACATAGTAGAAGATCACGGTGCCTTGACCTATGACGCACAAGATGACTATCCAGTTTTCTGTTTTCTAACAGCGCAAGCTGTTGCTAAAGATTCACATTCTTTGGGAATAGTTTTAGGTGGTTCAGGTAATGGTGAACAAATTGCTGCTAACAAAATAAATGGAGTCAGAGCAGCTCTTGCGTGGAGTGTGGAAACAGCACAACTTGCTCGAGAACACAACAACGCTAATGTTTTAGGACTTGGGTCCAGAATGCATCCTGAAACCGAGGCACTGGCAATTGTAGATGCATTTATTACTACTGAATTTTCTAATGATCAACGCCATATCCGAAGAATAAATCAAATAAGTGAAATGGAATCAGGTGGCAAAATGCCACCGCAAGGTTAATTTTAACTTTGGAGCGGGTGACGGGAATCGAACCCGCATAGCCAGCTTGGAAGGCTGGAACTCTAGCCATTGAGCTACACCCGCAAAAGAATGCAAGTTCATCTTAGGTTTTCACTATTTTTGTACCTCACAGCAGAGTCCGGTGTTGATAACAACTACGATTGAACAGCGCTCGCGGGGCGTAGCGTAGTGGCTAGCGCGCCTGCTTTGGGAGCAGGAGATCGGGAGTTCGAATCTCCCCGCCCCGACAAGAAACAAAAAAAAGAGTCATTGGAGAAAAATCATTAAAGTAAACAGCACAATTGAAAATTTGACACCAACCAGAATTAAAGTTGAAGTAAAAGTTCCATTCGCTGAACTTAAAACCAGCTTAGATGCTGCTTATCAAAAAATTGCTACACAAATTAGTGTTCCAGGATTTCGTAAAGGAAAAGTTCCAACTCAAATTATTGATCAAAGAGTGGGCAGACCAGCCGTATTACAAGAAGCCGTTAATGAGGCAGTTCCTCAAGCATATGCCGAAGCTTTAAAGGACAAAGAATATTTTCCAATTGGTAGACCAGAAGTGGAAGTTAAGGAACTAGTTGACAATGAAGAATTATCATTCTCAGCAGAAGTTGACATCCGTCCAGAATTTGAATTACCAAAATATAAGGGCATAAAGATAGTTGTAGATAAAGCCCGCGAAATTGGTGATGATGTCACAAAACAATTTGATGATCTTCGTTCCAGATTTTCCACACTTTCAGCTGTTGAACGACCAGCCCAAAAAGATGATGTGGTAATTCTAGACATAACCGGCAAAAAAGGTGAAGAACAAGTTAATCAATACTCAGGTCAAGCACTTGCCTACACAATTGGATCAGATGGTTTAGTTCCAGGTGCTGATGAAAAATTAACGGGTACAAAAACTGAACAGAAAGTTAATTTTGATTTTATACCTGACGAAGGTCCGTTTAAGGGTGAAACGATTAATTTAGATGTAACAGTTAACAGTGTGAATGAAAAAATTCTTCCTGAAGCAAATGATGATTTTGCAAAAATGGCAAGTGAATTTGATACTTTACCTGAACTTATGAAAGATTTAGAAGAGAAGGTAAGTAGAACCAGAATAATTGAACAAGCATATCAAGCAAGAGAAAAAGCCAGAGAAGCTTTAATCGAATTAATGGCAAAAGTTCCACTTCCAGAAAATGCAATTAACGCTGAAGTAGAAGCTCATTTTAAAGATGGTCATGGGGAAGACGATCATCGTAAAGAAGTAGAAGTTAACTCCAGAAAATCTATGCAGGCCCAATTTGTGTTAGACAAAATTGCTGAAGTAGAAAATGTTGGTGTCACTGACGCAGATTTCAGTGGATGGATCAGTCAAAATGCTATGCAGTATCAAATGGATCCTCAAACTTTTGCTGACGCACTTGTGAGAAGTGGTGAATTAACCCTGGTTGCAGGTGAAATTAGAAGAAGTAAAGCTTTGACACTCGTGATCAATGAAGCAGAAGTTGCTGACGCTGATGGCAAGAGTGTGGATGTGGCAAGTGTCTTAAAACCCTTTGTTGAAGGCGAATAGTTCAAACTTTTCACCCTAAGCGAACATTCAAGGTTCCAAGATGAAGAAAATTGGGTTTCAGGTTAAAGTCGTAATATCGAGATCTTAAATAGGAGAGTCAAATAGTGCACGAGGATACGCAATTGCGCAGCCCATCTGGTTCAGGAAGTTATGACGACCAAATTTTTCAAAGATTATTAAAAGAAAGAATTATATTTTTAGGTACCCCTGTTGAAGATTCTGTGGCAAATATTTTGACAGCACAAATGTTGGTTTTAGCTGCAGAAGATCCTGAAAAAGATATTTATCTTTATATAAATTCACCAGGCGGATCAATTTCTGCTGGTATGGCAATTTATGACACCATGCAATACATTCCAAACGATGTTGCAACTGTGGCAATGGGATTGGCAGCATCAATGGGCCAGTTCTTATTATCAGCTGGAGCAAAAGGCAAAAGATATGCATTGCCTCACGCCAGAATCATGATGCATCAACCATCTGGTGGTATTGGTGGAACAGCATCTGACATTAAAATTCAAGCAGAACAAATGCTACATATTAAAAAACAAATGGCACGTTTAATTGCAGAGCACACAGGCCAAAGTGCTGATCAAATTGAATCTGATTCTGATCGTGATCGTTGGTTTACTTCAGATGAAGCTAAAGAATATGGATTTGTTGACAAGGTAGTTAGAACTGCAAGTGATGTAACAGGACATGGAGGAACTAGATAAATGAAAAACCTTAATTTTTCTGCTTCTAATTTAACTCCACAATCGCGTTATATCTTGCCAGAATTTAGAGAAAGAACTGCAAATGGGGAAAGAACTCACAATCCTTACACCAAATTATTTGAAGAAAGAATTATTTTTCTAGGTGTACAAATTGATGATGCTTCAGCAGATGACGTGATGGCTCAACTTTTGGTTTTGGAATCACTTGACCCAGAACGCGATATTTCAATGTACATAAATTCACCAGGTGGTTCATACACAGCAATGACTGCAATTTATGACACCATGCAATTTATTAAACCTCAAATTCAAACAATTTGTTTAGGACAAGCTGCAAGTGCTGCGGCACTGATTTTGGCTGCTGGATCTCCTGGAAAAAGATTTGCACTACCTCACGCCAGAATTTTGATTCACCAACCTTACACAGAAGGTGGCGGGCAAGGTTCTGATATCGAAATTCAAGCAAATGAAATTTTAAGAATGCGTTCTGAAATGGAAGGCATTTTAGCTAAACATTCTGGAAAAGCTATTGCTGAAGTTCAAAAAGACATTGAGCGAGACAAAATTTTAACTGCTGAAGATGCAAAAACTTATGGAATTATCGATCAGGTAATTGCATCTCGTAAATCAAGTAAATAAATTTCACAGTCTCATAAAACTGTTCGCCCATGGTGAACACGTTGCCTATTTGAACTTAATTAGACAATAAATGTGGGTTGGTCAGGGTAAAGTTTTGTAAAATATCGTGAATAGTTTAAGTTTTTCTGGAGGCGCAAAATGGCTAGAATCGGCGATGGAACCGATCCATTAAAATGCTCATTTTGTGGCAAAGGTCAAAAGCAAGTTAAAAAATTAATTGCTGGACCTGGTGTTTATATTTGTGATGAATGTATTGAACTCTGTAATGAAATAATTGATGAAGAATTACAAGAAACAACCGATTTACCTTTTGTTGAATTACCAAAACCAAAAGAAATTTATCAATTTCTAGATAACTATGTTATTGGTCAAGAGCATGCTAAAAAATCTTTATCTGTTGCCGTTTATAACCATTACAAAAGAGTGCAAGCAGGAGCAAGTGATAGACCAAAAGATGATTTGGTCGAATTAGCAAAATCAAATATTTTACTACTAGGCCCAACAGGATCTGGTAAAACATTGCTAGCCCAAACCTTAGCTAGATTATTAAATGTCCCGTTTGCAATTGCTGATGCCACTGCTTTAACTGAAGCAGGATATGTAGGTGAAGATGTAGAAAATATTTTATTAAAACTTATTCAAGCAGCAGATTACGATGTTAAAAAGGCAGAAACTGGAATTATTTATATTGACGAAATTGATAAAATTGCCCGTAAAAGTGAAAACCCATCAATCACTCGCGATGTCAGTGGCGAAGGGGTGCAACAAGCTTTACTAAAAATTTTAGAAGGCACCACAGCTTCGGTTCCTCCGCAAGGTGGCAGAAAGCATCCTCATCAAGAATTTATTCAAATTGATACCAGCAATGTTTTATTTATTGTAGGCGGAGCTTTTGCTGGGTTAGATAAAATAATTGAATCCAGAATTGGTAGAAAATCTTTAGGTTTCACTGCAGATTTCTCTGAAGAAGAAAATACAAATCCAGGTGATATTTTTAATCGAGTTATGCCAGAAGATTTATTAAAATTTGGAATGATTCCAGAATTTATTGGGCGACTTCCAGTTATTACGAGCGTGACGGCGTTAAGTGAAGAAGCATTAATGCAAGTTTTAGTTGAACCTAAAAATGCTTTAGTTCGTCAATACGAAAGATTATTTGGCTTAGATAATGTTGAATTAGAGATCACCCCGGATGCATTAAGATCTGTTGCTGAATTAGCTCATCTTCGTGGCACTGGAGCAAGAGGTTTAAGAGCAATCATGGAAGAAGTATTACTAAATGTTATGTATGACGTACCAAGTAGAGCAGATATTGGCAAAGTTGTTGTTGAT
>CALBND010000142.1 GCA_937896305.1 uncultured Actinomycetes bacterium | reverse complement strand
TACAAAACCAGACCTCACTCCTGTTAGTGATGCCGATACCAGTGTTGAGCAAGAAATTAGAAAGTTAATTAATGGCACTAATGCAAATGATTCAATCGTGGGTGAAGAATTTGGTCAAGAAGGTAACAGCAATCGAGAATGGATTCTAGATCCAATCGATGGAACCAAAAATTTTGTGAGAGGTGTTCCATTTTGGGGAACACTCATTGGTCTAAAAATTGATGGTGTGATGCAAATGGGAATGGTTTCAGCGCCAGCTATTGGGAAGCGTTGGTTTGCCTCAAAAGGAAATGGGGCCTTTGTTAGGTCTAATACCAATTCATTTATTAGCGAAAGAAGAATTTCGGTTTCAAAAGTTGCTAAATTAGAAGATTCATACCTCGGATACTCCAGTCAAGATAGATGGCATAAAAAAAATCAAGAAGAGGAATTTAATAATCTTTTAAAAAAAGCTTGGCGTGCAAGAGGTTTTGGTGATTTCATAATCCATATGTTGGTGGCAGAGGGAGCATTAGATTTCTCTGTTGAACCTGAATTGGCAGTTTGGGATATGGCTGCATTGATTCCAATTGTGCAAGAAGCTGGCGGAATTGCCACTTCTCTTACTGGTGGAGAAAGTTTAGTCGAAAAAAGTTTAATTACTTCAAACGGACTTTTACATCCACAGTTACTTAAAGTTTTTAATTAATTCTTCTATTTAGAAACATTGGCAGTCCATCTTTTGGTCTAACCATAACTAAAGCACGCGGAATTGGTTCAGCACCGGCTGGAGTTAATTCCCATTTTTGAGCAATTCTTGCAATCATTAAAACACTTTCTAAAATTGCGAAATCTTTACCAATACACATTCTGGGACCAATTCCAAATGGAAGATAGGTTCCTTTCACTGGCGTTGGAGCATCTGGCATAAATCTTTTCGGATCAAAAACTTCAGGATTATTCCAAGCATCGGGATGACGATGTGTTGCCCAAGGACTAATAATTATTACCGCGTTTTCAGGAATATCAAATCCCCCCAAAACATCTTTATCCAAAGATCTTCTACTAACAACCCAACCTGGAGGAAAAATTCGTAGCGCTTCATCCACGACTGCTCGAGTGTAGGAAAGATTGGCTACATCTTTAACACTTGGTTCTTTACCTTTTAAAACTTCATCAACTTCTTTTTGTAATTTTCTTTGCACATCTAAATTACTTCCCAATAGCCACCAAGTCCAAGTTAAGGAACTGGCGACTGTTTCATGTCCTGCAACGATAAAAGTGACAATTTGATCTCTTAACTCTTTACTATTTAAGGCACCTTCTTCATCATGTGCAGCTAAAAGTAAATCCAACATATCAATTTCTCGATCTACTCCAGGAGCCCCCGTAATTTTTTTTCTTTCTTCTAATATTCGGGCAACTGCACCATCTAACTGTTTTAAAGCTTTTGCAAGTTTACGATTATTTGGAGTTGGAATCCATTTAGGAAAAGTGATTGGTGTTCTAGCTCGAGCAACAATTATATCTAAAGCATCTAAAGTAGCTTGGGCAGTTTTCTCAACATCACCTGCTAGATCTGTTCCAAATAATGATCTTCCGACAACTTCAAGTGCTGTGTGCATCATGTCGTCATCTATGTCAACAATTGTTTTATCTGGTAACTTATTCCACTTTGCAAGTAGACGATCAGTTAATTTAACAGTATCTGGTCCAACTCTCATTATGGCCTCATGATGGAAAGCTGGTTGAATTAATTTTCTTTGACGTTTCCATGAATCGGTATCAGCAGCTAACAATCCATCTCCTGTGACCAGTGCCAAATTTTCATATTGAATAGTTTTCTTTCCGTAATTCTTAGCATTTACTCTCATTACACGATCAACATCATCTGGATGCGTGACTAAATAAACAGGTAAAATTGGTAACGGAAACTGCACTACATTTCCATATTTTTCTCTCATTTCAACTAGAAAACCAGCTGGATCCTTTCTTGCTCTTAAAAGATCAGAAAACATTTGTTTGGTCGATGGACCAGGAGCAGTAAGAAATATTTTCCCTAGTTTTTTGGGTTTAAATTTCCCAGGGTTTTCAATCATGTTCTTACTCTATTGCCTTGGAGTTTTAGGCAAAAAAAGAAGACCGATAGTTTTTCGGTCTTCTTTAAATTGGTAGCGGGGACAGGATTTGAACCTATGACCTCTGGGTTATGAGCCCAGCGAGCTACCGAGCTGCTCCACCCCGCGCCGGTCTTTCAATCTTAACTTAAAGCAATATTTGTGAACGACTTGCGTTAACTAGCGAACGAAATTGGCCGGTGTAATTTGAACTGTAGTTGTGTCAGCGTTGGTTGAATTAAGTCTTTTTTGCGCCGCATTTGCTCTTTCGAGTGCGACTTCAAGATCTTTTTGTGCCTGGCCAAATGCTGTGAAATCACCATCAGCTAATGCTTTTTTACCATTAGCGACAGCAGTTTGCATATCAGTAATTGCAGCAGCTAAATCTTTTGCCGGATCATTTGTTGTTTCTGGACTTTGTGGAGTTGGATTAGTTTCTACTGTGGGATTATTTGGTGTTACAGGTGCTGTTCCAAATAATGCTGAGATTGCTGATTCAATATCATCTTCAAAAACTACGTTTTGACCAAAGGATGCCAAAACTTTTCTTAATAATGGATAACTATCACCTGAATTAGCCCTGACATATACAGGTTCCACATAAAGCAATCCTCCGGCTATTGGTAAGGAAAGTAAATTACCAAGTTCAACTTCTGAACCGCCTGCTCGTAAGAGTGACAGTAATTGACTAACTTCTGGATCTGATTCAAAGTTATTTTGAACTTGAGTTGGCCCAGGAATCGTGGTGTTTCGAGGAAGTTGCAGAACTCTTATTTTTCCATAATTATTCTCAGGATCACTGGAAACTGCCATGAAGGAAGCCAAGGTTTGTCTTCTAGTTGGTGCAAAAGTTGTCGTTAATGAAAATATTGGTGTTGAATCTCCTGGCATTTGTAATTGCAAATAATAAGGAGGTTGTGGACTCTGAGCACCTGGTCGAGTTGGATCATTTGGAATAATCCAAAAATCTTGACCACCGTAAAACGCTCCTGCATCTTTTACGTGGTATTTACTTAAAATTTCTCGTTGAATTTTAAATAAATCTTCTGGATATCTAACGTGATCAACAACGCCTTCTGGCATTGCAGATTTAGGTTTAACTATGCCAGGAAAAGCTTTTGACCATGACTTTAAGATTGGTTCATTTTCATCCCACGCATAAATTGAAATTGTACCGTCATAAGCATCTACTGTTGCCTTTACCGAATTTCGCACATAATTTACTGAAGTTCTTGTTTGTGCTCTTAAAGCTGTTGAAGTTTGATTCACTGAGTCAGCTGTAGCAACATCTAAAGTTGTGCGGGTGGCATAAGGATAATAATTTGTCGAGGTGTATCCATCAAGCAACCAAACTATTCGGCCATCAACAACTGTTGGATATGGATCTCCATCAAGAGTCAACCAAGGTGCAACTCGTTGCACTCTTTCAGATGGATCTCTATAGTAAAGAACTTTTGAATCATTTGTTACCAAATTAGATAACAAAATGTTTATTTCTTGATACTTCAACGCATATAAAGCTTTATTGAAAGTATTTCCAACAGGAACACCACCAAGACCTGAGTAAGTGTTATTTGCTTGCCCATTTGGACTGGCATCGTCTGGATAATCTAATTCTCTAGGTTCACTACCAGCCGCACCGCCAACAATTGAGTAGTTTGGAGAATTTTCACCAAAATAAATTCTTGGTTGGGTTAAGGACAAAACACCTTTGGTTGGAATATCGCTTGTCGTAAAACTTGGTTCGCCATCGAGTCTTGCTGCGTTATCTTGAGCTGTTACAACTCCAAAGCCATGTGTGTAAACGATATGTGAGTTGATCCAATTTCGTTGAGCACTAGGAATTCCAGCCAAGTTAATTTCACGGGCAGCAATTATTGTTCCCTGATTTTGATCATTTACGGAGTATCGATCTATGTCAAGAGTGTCAGCAAAGCTGTAATAGCCACGGATTTGTTGAAGTTGATTAAATGTTGGAGAAAGTAACGCTGGGTCCATTAATCGAATTCGTTCAATACTTGCAGTTTGGGTTGCTAAAAGTTCTTTATCTGGTTCAGCAATTGCTGCATAATCTTGAATTTCTACATCTTTTAATCCATAGGAATTTCTTGTGGCATCGATAGATCTTTGAATATAAACAGATTCTTTGTCAGCCTCACTAGGTTTAACAACAAATTGTTGTATTACGGCTGGATAAACTCCACCAATTAGTAGTCCTGTTACTAAGAGTGCACCAATACCAATATTTGGAACAAACCATTGTCTTCTAAATGCGTTGATTAAGAAAAGCACTGCAACTATTAACGAAAGATACATCATTAATGATTTTGCTGGCAGCGTTGCGTTTACGTCAGCATATTTTAAACCTACAAGTAAGGAATCTTGTTTTAAGGCAAGTCCAAATCTATCTAACCAATATGCGATTGCTTTTAATATGAAAAGTAATGCTACAAGAATAGAAATGTGTGATTGTGCAAATCTGCTTGCTTTTTGTGTAGCAGATTGTAAAGTTATGCCGCCATAAACATAATGAATCAAACCTGCAGTGATCATTGAGATTACTATCGTGCTTATTCCAAAAGTAACAAGTAAACGATAAAGAGGGTAATCAAAAACAAAAAAACTTATATCCATATTGAATTGTGGATCGGTTGTACCGAATGGAGAAGAATTAAGATATTGTAGCCAAGTTCGCCATTCAGCAGACCCGGTTCCTCCAGCTAAAAATCCTAAAACTATGGGACCAGCAATAAAAACTGTTTTTCTAATTGGATCAAGTGCGTCTCGGTATCTTTGTAAAGTTAGTTGATCTGGTGTCACAATTGCATAAGTTGGTCTGTATTTGTAGGCCAAATAAACATTGATCCAGATCACAAAACCTGTTATCAATGCAAAAGTTAAAAATAATCCAACGCGCCATAGCAATACAGTTAAGTAAACATTTTGCGCAGCAACTGAGTTGTACCAAAGCCAGTCTGTGTAATAGCCAGAAATAGCTAATAATGTTACGACAACAACTCCTAGGGCAATCAGAAAATAAGAACGGGGCCCAGAAGGTTTATTGATGCGAAAGTCAGGACGAGAAAAGGTCATAATTCGACAATACGAAACAAGTGTTAGTTAGTCCAATCGGGGCTTAAATATCGAGTGAAACCCCTCAATTTTGTACGATTTACTCGCAGGTTTTTAAACCTTTTGCATTTCCTTGATTTGTGAAGGTCCCTATTGCCTTTACAGCTTCAGCCAAAGTAGCAACAGAGACAACTGGCATATTTTTATACTTAGCAGTTTTGACACTGTCACAATTATCAATCGGAGCTAAAAACAACTGGACTCCATTGTCTTTAGCGCCTTCTAACTTTTGCCTGATTCCACCAATAGGTCCAACTTGGCCTAGAGAATTAATTGTTCCCGTGCCAGCAATTATTTGTCCAGCGGTTAGATCTTTTTCAGTTAGTTCATCAATAATTCCTAAGGCCATCATCAAGCCAGCGCTTGGTCCACCCACATCAGCGATCCCAAACTTAATATTAAATGGTGGATCAATTTCAGAAACAATGGCAATTCCAATTGAAGCTTTATCCTTATCAGATGTATTGCTCACACTTTTAATATTGACTTCAATGTCTTGTCCTTTTCGACTTAGCATTAAATTTATAATCTCCCCTGGCTTATTTTGTTGTACAAATTTAACAACATCACCAGGTGTTAAAACTTCATTACTATTAACAGAGTTCACGATGTCACCAGGTTCAATTTTTCCATCACTTGGTGATTTTAAAACTACACTTTCCACAACAACATTTGATTGAGCATCAATTTTCAAATAACCTAGAGCAGCTGATATCGCATCAGTTTGTGAACCACTAAACGCTCTAGCGTTTTGCATTTTAATTACTTCTGGATCATTTTGAACTGGATATAAATCAGCCGCCGGCAGTACTGCTTGTGTCGGATTAATCCAGGCGGCAATGGCATCAATTAAAACTAACCTTCCAAAAGGTCCCCCTGATTCAGAAACTGTTGTGAAATTTAATTCA
>CALBND010000141.1 GCA_937896305.1 uncultured Actinomycetes bacterium | reverse complement strand
AAAGTATTGCTAATATAATTATTAATAATAATTCCATTAATTATTTATTAATTAAACGCCAGGTTGTTGGAAGCAGTGTGGCTGCTAAGGAAGCTTTTAAAAAATCTCCTATTAAAAACGGTAAAACCCCGTTAGCAATAGCAAAAGATATTCCTTTACCTGTGTAAAGACTTAGCCAGGTTGCTCCAAATGTATATATAACAAAACTTCCTACAAAATAACTGAAAAATACTCCTTGAAATTTCTTCGTCGAAACTCGATGAGCAAGAGTTCCCACAACAAAGCTTGCAACAATAAATCCAACAAGATAACCACCAGTTGCACCAAGAACTGCATCAAGTCCACCTCGATTGCCAGCCAAAACTGGTGCTCCTAGAGCTGCAATTAAAACGTAAGCAAATTGCGCAATCAAAGATTTTATAGGACCCAATGTTGAAGCACCTAACAAAATGGCAAATGTTTGCATTGTTAGGGGAACTGGAGTGAAAGGCAAAGGAATAATTATTTGTGCTGAAAAAATAGTCAAAGTTGTTAAGGCAGAAATTTGAATAAAAGCAGAAGACTTAGTTCTTTGCCAAACGGAATCAACAATAAATGGTGAAGTTACTAGCGCGGTCATTACATTCTCCTTGGTTTAACTTGTCTAACAGATGCTACCAACTGACTTCTTGGCGTAACGGTGGATTCGCGCCTTTACGAGAGCAAGTTATGGCTGCTGCTTGTGCAGCGTTAATCAACATTTGCCTTAAGTCGCTATCTGTAAGTTGTGTCAGGTCCAGTGGATTTACGAACCCTTTTTCAATAATTTGAGTAATTAAACCAGCAGCAAAGGTGTCCCCAGCTCCAATTGTGTCAATCACTTCAATTTTTGGAGAAGAAATTTCTACTCTTAATCCATTTTTCAAAAAACCTATTGCGCCGTTTTTTCCTTTAGTGACGATTACTAATAATGCTCCACTTTCTAAAATTTCATGCGCAGTTTTTTCAGGCTCCAGTTGTGGATTAATCCAGATTAGATCTTCATCACTCGCCTTTACGATATGAGCGTAAGAGGCAAGTCTTAGTGCGCGATTTTGAACAGTTTCTTTATTCTGTCCATCTAGGGGATGTCTTATGTTTGGGTCAAAACTTAAAATAATATTTTTTGAATCTGATAATTTTTTATACCAATTTTCGATATTCGTGGCACCTGGTTCAATATAGGAGGTTAAAGATCCCAAATGAACCAATCTGGTGTCAATGCCAATATCAACGGCAAGTTCGTCACTTTGCCATCCATAATCTGATGCTCCGATTAAGTTAGCTTCATATTTAGCTGACCCATCTTTTTGTATGTAGGCATCAATAATTGATGAGGGATCATCAACAACTTTTCCTTGATCTAATTTTACATTTTGATTTTGTAAATACTTTCTTATTTCAAAACCAAAATCATCACTGGATGTTCTGGCTCGCATTTGAACATTCATTCCTAATTTTGCTAAAGCCACTGCCGTGTTCGCAGGAGATCCACCAGGGATATTTTTAATACTGCCATTATTTTCTCGTAAGACATCGATGAGGGCTTCACCTATTACGACGACTCCTGATTTCATTTAATTCACTTTTTGCATCAGATAGATATATTAAAGAGAGTGCTTTGCGCCACTATCTTTTTCTTAGTCTACTAATCGATTTAATAATTAGATATATAACCAAGATCGTGACAATCCAAGGTATAAAATATCCAAATATTGAAGTCAGGTTAGCTGCAGCATTTAAAAGAGCGACAAATCCTTTTTCTATCCCAGAAATAAATCCAATTGGCTTTATTGCATTGAATGAATCATTTGGCAATAAAGAAATATAAATAACCGACATATCGATTTGGTCAAGTAGATATTTTTGTTGCGCAATTAAGCTATCAAGTTCAGCTTGTCTTTCTGCGAGTGCAGTTTCTGCTGCAATTAAATCAGTTGTATTTGTCGAAGTTGATATTAATTCTTTAAATCTTTCAATTGAAGTGTTTAAAGCTGCGATTCGAGCATCAAGATCAACTTTTTGCATAGTTACATCAGTTGCAGAAATTGAAGATGATTCAACATCTCCTAATTCTTTAAATGCACTTAATGCATTATCAAGACTTGTAGATGGAACCCTGATTGTTAGGTTGGCACTTAACGCTTCATCACTTCCAGGATTCTTATATTGCGATAAATCATCAATTCTTCCCTCAAACTGAGCAACTAAGTCTTGAGCTTGATTAACAGATTTTTCAATGTTTTTTACTCGAATAGTCAAAGAAGAGTTCTTAATAATTGAACGATCAGAAACAAACTGTTTACTATCCATCATGGTTTCACCGGCTGGTTGACTCACTGCTAAATCAGCAGAGCCGGCGGTTGAATTACTGTCTAAGTTGGAACTGCAGGCAGTGGCTAAAAATAAAGTTGAAAGTACAGTAATTTTGAATATCGCCTTATACATTTAATGCCACCCTTTTTCTTCTAACTTTTTCTTGCCAATTCCTTTAAAATATCCTTTTTAAAAATTTAACCTATTAGTGCCTTTGATTAAAAGCCTTTAAGCACTTGTTACTTAAGTAATATCCTATACAATTAATAAATATATGCGTTTAATTCGAAAGGTGGCAATTTGACGCTACGTCAAGTTCACCTTAATCGGCTTAAAGACTCAAAATTTCAAGTTGTTGTAGTTGGGGGAGGGATTAACGGGGCGGTCTCTGCTGCTGCTTTAGCGGCAAGTGGTTTGAAGGTTGCGTTGATTGAGCGAGGTGATTTTGCAGGTATCACAAGTCAAGAATCCTCCAATATGGTTTGGGGTGGAATTAAATATCTTCAAACTTACGAATTACCTTTGGTTTGGAATTTGTGTGGATCTAGAAACCATCTTTTAGAGGCATTTCCTAACAGGGTAAGACCGATTTCATTCTTAGCAGCAATTGGGCCAACTGCACCATTCGGAAAAATATTAGCTTCACTTGGGACGGCACTTTATTGGGTTTTGGGAAGATTTAAAACAAAACCTCCTAAATTGTATTCAGTTACAGAAGTTGTTGAAAACGAAACGCTGATAAATCCTGTTGGTCTAAAAGGAGCAATCAGGTATGACGATGCTTTATTAATAGATAATGATGCTCGATTTGTGTGGGACTTTGTAAAGAATGCATTGAGCCATGACGCAGTTGTAACAAATTATGTATCAATGGAAGACGCTTCGCGTGAACAAAATTCTTGGCGATTACACCTAAAAGATTGCGTTAATGATGAAACATTCGATATAACGACTGAAGTCGTGATAAACGCCGGTGGACCTTGGGTTAAAGATTTGGGAAGTCGATTTCATAATGAAACTGTTCACCGAGTTGCTTTATCTAAAGGGGTACATTTAGTTGTACCCAAATTAACCACAAACAATCGGGTTTTAGCATTTTTTGATGAAGCGGGAAGATTGTTTTATGTAATTCCAATGCAAGATAGAAGTGTCATCGGGACAACGGACACTCGTGTTGAAGATCCGGTAAGTGAAGTAACGGATGAGGATAGAGATTTTGTTTTAGCGCAAGCAAATAGATGTTTAAATTTATCTAAACCATTAACAAAAGAAGACATAATTTCAGAAAGATGTGGGGTTAGGCCACTTATTGTTAAAGGAAAAAAAGATGTTTCAAAAATTGATTGGACTGCTCTTTCCAGAAAACACGAGATTGAGTTTAACAAAAACTCTAAGATTGTAACAATTTTTGGAGGCAAACTTACAGATTGTATTAATGTGGGTGAAGAAATTGTAGAAATAGTTAAAAAACTTGGATTAAAAATATCAAAAATAAAAAATTGGTACGGAGAAACTGATCAAGAAAGATATAAAGATTTCCTTTCAGCATTTAAAGAAAGTCAGAGTTTTTCAGAAAGTGATTTTGAGATAGTCGCGCCAGCTTTGTGGAGAAGGCATGGACTAGATGCTTTTAAGATTTTGGATTTAATGCATGAAGACCAAGAAAATACTTTGAGAATTTTCCCTGAGCTAGATTTAACTTTTGGAGAAGTCAAGTACATGTTAGAAAACGAAATGATCCAGAAACCTCAAGATTTATGGAGACGCAGAACAGCAATATCTTTGTTAAGAAACGAGGCCGAAATATCTGAAAATCTATTAATCAAGCGTGTAAATTCATTATTTTGAACCAGAAATATTTAGTAAAGTTTAATTAGGCGTAGTCTTAGGGGCACGATGGAAAATAAAATTATTGATTGGGATCTGCTTCGAAGCGAAGCCAAAAAAGCCCAAAAGAATGCTTATGTTAATTATTCCAAATTTCCAGTAGGTGCAGCAGCCCTAGTGGATGATGGTCGAATTGTTTCAGGTTGCAATGTTGAAAATGCGTCTTATGGTTTAACTCTTTGCGCT
Organism: uncultured Actinomycetes bacterium; assembly: GCA_937896305.1. GTDB lineage: Bacteria > Actinomycetota > Actinomycetes > S36-B12 > UBA5976 > ATZT02. The sequence goes on along the minus strand of CALBND010000141.1, from coordinate 6,183 downwards.
GAATGCGGTTTAGTTTCTCAACTCGCTTTAACAGGTGGGGGAAGACTAGTTGCATTCACTTGTGTTGGTCCTGAACCAGGAATTTTATTACCTTGTGGAAGATGTAGACAACTACTTCAGGAGCATGGTGGAGGCGAACTCTTAGTAGATCACAATGATGGGCCAAAAAAATTGAAAGAATTATTGCCAGATGCCTTTGATGGAAACCAATTAATTTAAAATGAATTCACCTCTCGGAATCATCGCTGGAACAGGTTTTTACTCAATTTCAAAATTAAAAGATCCACAAATTCACATTGTTGACACCAAATACGGTCAAGCCCAAGTTACCAAAGGCACTTGGAATAATCGAACAACCTATTTTTTAACAAGACACGGAGTTGGTCACTCGGTGCCGCCACATCAAATTAACTACCGGGCAAATATCCAAGCCCTAGTTGATCTGGGAGTTAAAGATGTCTTAGCAGTTAATGTTTGCGGGGGGATAGATGAGAAGGTACCTGTTGGGGGTTTGCAAGTAGTAGATGACTTTATTGATTTTACAAAAAATCGAATTTTAACATTTTTTGATGGGGATGAAGGTGTTAATCATGTTGATATGACAAATCCTTATGACCCAGATTTGCGGAAAGTATTAATTACTGCAGCCAATAATTTAAATATGCCTATTTCTGATGGTGGAATTTATGGTGGTTTTGAAGGACCTCGTTTTGAAACAAAAGCAGAAATTCAAATGGCTAAGCAATTTGGAGTCACCATGGTTGGCATGACTGGTGTACCTGAAGTTGTTTTAGCTGTTGAAAAAGGTTTACGTTATGCAGCGGTTTGTATTGTTGCCAATCCAGCAGCAGGATTGGGCAGTGAAGATATAACTATGAGCGATGTTCAAAAAGTAGTTGAAGATTCTGCAGCTAGAGTAGTTGAAATTCTAGACGAAGCGATAAAGATTTTGGCCAAATAAATTGACTAATAAAGCTGACTTAATTTTACATAACGCAAAATATGTTGTAGTAGTTGATGAAAAAGCTTCTGTTTTACGAAATATAAGCATAATTATTAAAGATCAAAAAATAATAGATATCCTCGAAGTTGCTAAAGAAAGTAATTGGCAAACTGAAAAATATATTGATTGCTCAAATCATTTAGTGATGCCAGGTTTAATTAACACCCACACCCACACTCCGATGACAATGCTTCGAGGAGTTGCTGAAGATGTTGACCTTCAAGGATTTTTAGAAAAAGTGTGGGCTGAAGAAGCAAGAATTATGGACGAAAGAGGAACTTATCTAGGTGCCAGACTTGGTGCACTAGAAGCGCTACTTGGTGGAACTACTTGCACACTCGATATGTATTTACATCCTCACATGGCTCATAAGGGTGCCGTTGAAGTTGGATTAAGACACGCAATTGGTCCAGTCTTTTTTGATTTTGCTGGTCCAGATAATTTGGAATGGAATAAGAGAATTGAATATTTAAAAAAATGGCCAGAGGTTATAAAACAAATAGGTGGCGCATATGCACCATTAGTTATTCAACCCCATTCTACTTACACTGTTTCCCCAGAACACTTAGCTGAAATTGCAAAAATATCGCAAGAATTAGGTGCGATATTTAATACTCATGTTTCTGAAAATCAAAGTGAAAACGATGAAGTCTTAAGCAGGTACTCTAAAACACCTACAAAATTATTGGCGGATGCAAACGCACTTGAAAACACAGTCTTTGCCCATGCCGTGAAATTAACTGATGATGATTTAGAAATAGTAAAAAGCAACGAAGTAAGTCTTTCTCATTGTCCTGGTTCTAATTTAAAACTAGCAAGTGGCGCTTTTGACTGGGTACGCGCAAGAAATAAAGGGGTAAACGTTTCTTTAGGAACAGATGGATGTTCTTCAAGTAATGATTTAGATATGTGGTCAGTGATGAGATCTGCAGCAAACTTAGCTCGCTTAGTTACTAACGACGCTGCAGCAGTTCCTGTTGCTGAAGTAGTAAGAGCAGCAACCTATAACGGAGCTAAAGCTTTAGGGATGCAGGATCGAATTGGTTCAGTTGAAATCGGAAAAGAAGCAGATTTAATTGTCTTAGATTTAGATGCCCCACATTTAGTGCCAGTAGGAGATCCACACGGTTTGTTAGTTTATGCAGCTGGACGAAGCGATGTGGTGCATGTCTTAGTGGCAGGAGATCCGGTAATAGTTGATCGAATTCCCACCAAAGTTGATGCAAATCAAATAATGACTCAAGTCAGAGAGCATATTGGAAATTAAATGAGTGACCAAAAATTTGCCAATAAAACTGCCTTAGTTACTGGAGCAAGTGTTGGATTAGGTAGCGAAATTGCCTTAGGACTTTCCTTGCAAGGTGCACAAGTTATCGTGCATTTTAATAAGAATGAAGTAGCAGCCCAAGATTTAGTAAAAAAAATAGCTGGCCAAGGTGGTAAAGCTTTGGCCGTTGGAGCTGATTTTTCAGCAGGAAATCTTGATGAAATAGCACTGAAATTTCGATACGAAATAATTTCTAAAACTAATCAAATAGATTACATTGTGAATAATGCAGCTGATCAGAGTTTAGATCCAATAGATCCACTTGATGAAACAGTTATGAATAAAATAATGTCCACAAATGTATTAGCACCCCAAGCAATAGTGAAAGCATTTTTGAAAGATTTAAAAGCTGGAAGCTCTATTGTAAATATAACTTCTGTTGAGGCCGAGCATCCTTTTGTCAATCATTCTCTATATGCCGCAAGTAAAGCTGCGCTTACTCGTTACACCGAATTAGCAGCAGTAGAATTAGCAGCAACTGGAATTAGATGTAACTGTGTTGCTCCAGGTTTAGTCTATAGAGAAGATCTTGTGAAAACTTGGCCTGAAGGATTAGCTAAGTGGAATCAAAAATCTCCCATGAATAAACCAGTAACTGCTCGTGAGGTAAGTAATACTGTTTTGTTCTTATTAAGTAGCAAAGCATCAGGAATAACAGGTACAACTGTTACTGTTGATGGTGGATGGAGTGTGGCATGAATTTTATTGATTTAATTCGTATCAAACGCGATGGTGGAGTTTTAAGCGACGAACAAATTAGATGGTTCATTAATGCCTTCACAAAAAATGAAATACCTGATGAACAAGCAGGATCTTTTATAATGACTGTGTTTTTTAATGGTTTAAATAATCAAGAATTAAATACTTGGACAGATGCTATGGTAAAAAGTGGTGAACGATTAGATCTAACCTCTGTAGGTAAACCAACAGTTGATAAACACTCAACTGGTGGAGTGGGAGATAAAATTTCTTTACCCCTTAATCCCTTGGTTGCATCTTTAGGAGCAGCAGTTCCGCAACTTTCAGGAAGAGGACTTGGAGTTACTGGTGGCACTTTAGACAAAATGGAATCCATACCAGGATTTAATATTTTACTTACCAATGAGCAAATGATTTCACAATTAAAAACTGTAGGAGTTTTTGTCACAGCTGCTGGTGTTGGCCTAGCGCCAGCCGATAGGAAAATGTATTCCTTCAGAGACGTAATTGGTGCTGTGGAATGTATTCCCTTAATTGCTTCATCGATTATGAGCAAAAAAATTGCCGAGGGAACTGCTTCACTTGTGCTTGATGTAAAAGTTGGTAGTGGTGCGTTTATGAAAAATCTTTCATCAGCTAAGCAACTTGCTGAAACTATGGTAAAAATTGGCAACGCTGCGGGAGTAAAGACTGTTGCTTTACTTACACAAATGGAAACTCCATTAGGAAGAGCTGTTGGAAATGTATTAGAAGTAATTGAATCAATTGAAATCTTACAAGGAAAAGGCCCAGCAGATGTTAGAGAATTAACTTTGGCCCTGGCCAAAGAAATGCTGGAATTAGCTGGAATTAATGAAGATCCAACTAAAGCATTAGATGATGGAAGAGCTTATGCAACATGGATTGAAATGGTAAAAGCACAAGGTGGAGACCCAAATGTAAAACTTCCTGTTGCTGATAAAAAAGAAATGATTGTGGCAAATAAATCTGGTTACATTACAAAACTTGATGCTTACGCAGTTGGTTTGTCTGCTTGGAGACTTGGAGCGGGACGAGTTAAAAAAGAAGATGATGTTTCAAAGATTGCAGGAATAATTTGTGTCGCCAAAGAAGGCGATTTTGTTGAAGAAGGCCAACCAATTTTAGAACTTCATATTGATGACGAATCTAGATTGAAATCTGCCAAGGAGGCATTGCAAGATGCTTTTGAAATCAGTCCTGAAGCACTAGAACCTCGAAAAATAGTTATTGAACGTATCGCCTGAAACTAGTTTCACATTAGTAACACTGGTTACATAACACTTTTATTACATCTTTAATTTCTCACCTATAAATAGCAAATAAACAACAATATAGGCGTAGTGTCTGAATAGTTGGTCACAGTTTAAATTGAGATCGACATGAACGCTCCCATCCCGGGACGTATGAAAAAAAGGAGCAACACCAAATGCAGCGCATGCGCACATTGGCAGGAATTTCAATTCTTGCTTTAGTACTAGCAGCTTGCAGCAGTTCAGAAGAATCAATGGAAACCACAGCAGAAGGTGCAGCCGAAGGCGACACAAATGCAACGGCAACTATGGATGATTCAAACTGTGCCGCAGCTGAAAATTACTGCGTTGGCTTAGTAACCGACATCGGCAAAGTTGATGACAAGTCATTCAACCAATCCGCATGGGAAGGTGCTCAAGCAGCAGCAGCAGAAGTTGGTGGATATTCAAAATATATTGAAACCACAGATACAAAAGACTATGCAGCAAACATGAAGCAATTCACCGATAAGAGCTACGACGTTATTGTTACAGTCGGATTCTTAATGGCAGATGCAACTGTAGCGGCTGCTAAGGAAAATCCAACCACTAAATTTATTGGTGTAGATCAATTCCAAGGCGAAGAAGTTGCAAACGTAACAGGTTTGGTTTTCCCTGAAGATCAAGCAGGTTATGCAGCAGGTTACCTAGCAGGTTTAATGACTAAAACAAACAAGATTGGTTCAGTTCTAGGTCTAGAAATTGCACCAGTTCAATTGTTTGCTAAAGGATTTGAAGCTGGAGCAATTGCAGCAAACGCAAACGTGAAGGTAACAACTGTTTACCATCCACCTGCCGATAACGGTTTTGGTGATCCAGTATGGGGAGCAGCAGAAGCTAAGAAACAACTTGCACAAGGTGGAGACATCATTTTCGGTGCAGGCGGTGGAACCGGTAACGGTGCATTAGCTGAAATTGCAAAAGCAAGTGGTGCAGGAACTTCAATCTTTTGTATCGGTGTTGACACTGACCAATGGGGAACTGTTCCAGAAGCACAACCATGCTTAATCACATCAGCAATGAAAGGTCTGGTTGAAGGAACATCAGGTCTAGTAAAAGCTGCATTTGATGGTTCAATTGCTGGCGGTAACTTCTATGGAACCACCGGTATTGCTCCTTACCACGACTTTGACTCTGTAGTTCCTGCAGATGTTAAAGACAAAGTTGCTGGTGTAGTTGCAGGACTAAAAGATGGATCTATTAAAACAGGCGTGACTCTTTAGTCAAGTCAGTTAGATAGCAACATAATGTAGGCGGGACGCGAATAAAATTGCGTCCCGCTTTCATCAGTAAAAGGAGAAGTCAGTTGAGTCTGGATGCTAAAGAGCAGAAAGATAGCAAGTTTAGTTTTTTAATTGAACACCAAAACATTGTTGTTCCAATTGTGGCATTACTTACGGCCTTTACCCTTGGTGGAATTTTAATTGGTTTTCAGGGAGTTAATCCTTTAACAGCTTATAATTCAATTTTTTCTTCAGCTTGGCTTGAATCAGATGGCTTGCTCAGAACTTTTCAAAAAACTACACCTCTTATATTTGCAGGTCTTGCCGTAGTTATTGGTTTGAGAATTGGCTTATTTAACATAGGAGCCCAAGGTCAACTTATTTCTGCAGCCATGGCATCGGCCATAGCAGGAATTTATATTACAAACCTTCCTCCAATCTTGCATGTATTGGCAGCATTGAGTTGTGGAGTTATCGTTGGAGCCCTTTGGGCAGCTATTGCTGGTTTGTTAAAAGCTTATCGAGGGGTACATGAAGTTATTTCAACAATTATGTTGAACAGTATTGCTTTTGGAATTTTGGACTATTTAGTAAGTAATCCATTTAGAGAACCAGATCAAT
>CALBND010000140.1 GCA_937896305.1 uncultured Actinomycetes bacterium | reverse complement strand
AAATTAATTAAGGGCCTCGAGAAAAATCTCAAGGCCCTTAATTAATTACTTACTTTTTATTAATGACCTTCGCTCTTTGCAAATGATTTATCATTAGCAAATGACTTCAAGCGAGCAATCTTGTAGATCAATAGACCAAAGACTGCTTTAGCCAAAACGTCTGCAATTGAGTAGCCGTATTGACGGAAAACAAATGATCCTGCACCTGAGAACCAATCGTTATTGAACCATTCAGAAAATACTGGGAACAAATAACTAATTGGATAAAAACCCCATGTTGCGACCAAAGTTAAACGCAATCCACGTAATTCTTTTGCAACTCCTGCTGGTTGGCGTCCCATGGACTTGCCCAACTCAACAAACAAAATGTAAAGAATGTATAGAAATGGAATTGTTGAAAGAGCTCCCCAAACCATTTTTGGAGCAATTTCGCTTGTGATTTCACCTGGGTAACCAAGAGCGATCATCAAAGCAGATGCTGGAATCAAACGAACCAACAATTGACTTTGAACTTTCTTGGCAAGAGCCAAAACAGCAACTGTTTCTACAAGTAGTAGAGGAACAGTTAGAAGCCAGTCAACATAGCGATAAGCCTCGTTGAATCCTTCTCCTGCTACTTGTGAATAATCGCCGCCCACAGATGATTGCACATAAGCGTGACGGAATGAATCGAAGATTCTGAAGTAGTGATAAGCAGCGATACCTGTAACAGTTGCTGAAGTAATCAGCGCTTGACGGTAACGCGGTAATACGCGACCTTGTGCAACAAGCATGAACATCGTTGCAAAAATCATCGATGCTAATGCAAATGACAGGACGTTATATACAGCTTGAAACTGACCATTAGTCAGGTTCGATATTCCAACCATGTCGACTCCCGAGGCGACAGCAGTCATGACCGAGTAGGTCCATATCCTGCAGTCCGAATTTCGGACTATCTGTGAACCTATTACTAGATGAATCAATTCGCATAACTAACACCCTTTTAACGCTCACATTTCATCAATTATCTGCCTTATTTTATTTGAAAATGTCTAATTAGCCCTTTTGGCGGTGAAAATTAACCTGCCTTAGGCTTTGGCCTAATTATGAATAACAAACCCATCGGAGTCCTTGATTCTGGCGTAGGTGGCCTCACTGTTGCCCGGGCAATTCTTGATTTATTACCAAATGAACCAATTAGATATATCGGAGATTCGGCTAATGGCCCTTATGGTCCAAAACCAATTGCAGAAGTCAGAAAATATTCACTAGAAATTATGGATCGGTTAGTTAATGATGGAGTGAAAGCAATAGTGATTGCTTGCAATACAGCTTCTGCTGCAACTTTGCGTGATGCTAGAGAAAGATATGACGTTCCAGTTGTGGAAGTAATTGGTCCTGCAGTTAGAAAAGCAGTATCGGTGACACGTAATAAAAAAGTTGGAGTAATTGGAACTCGAGCCACTATTGAAAGTGGTGCATATGATGATGCATTTGCAGCAGCTCCAGAAATATATTTAACTTCAAAAGCTTGTCCAAGATTTGTGGAATTTGTGGAAGCAGGAATTACTTCCGGGGATGAAGTTTTAAAAGTTGCAAAAGAATATTTGCAAAATCTAATTGATGAAAAAGTGGATACAGTAGTTCTGGGCTGCACACATTTCCCTTTGCTCGCAGGCGCCATTTCATACACTTTAGGTCCTGAAGTGGCAATAGTTTCAAGTGCAGATGAGACAGCCAGAAATCTTTACCAAGTTTTGGTGTCAAAGAATTTGTTGAGAGATGAAAACCAAGGAAAACCTGAACATGAATTTTTGGCAACAGGTGATGCCTCCACTTTTGCTCCCCTAGCAAAAAAATTTCTGGGACCAGAAGTCGTCAACGTACAACAAGTTTCCTAAAAGAGATAGGGTAATAATCATGACAAGAAGCGATGGCCGTAGTAATAGTGAATTAAGAGAAATTAAATTTGAAACAAAATGGTTAGAAAACGCTGAAGGTTCATGTTTGGTGCACTTTGGTCGTACCAGGGTTTTATGTGTTGCATCTGTAACCGAAGGTGTTCCTCGATTCAAAAAAGATAGCGGTGAAGGTTGGGTCACGGCAGAATATGCGATGTTACCAAGATCAACTGAATCTAGATCTGATCGTGAATCTGTGAAAGGAAAATTGGGTGGGCGCACTCAAGAAATTTCTCGGCTAGTGGGAAGAAGTTTAAGGGCAGTCATTAATAACAAAGCACTTGGTGAAAACACAATTGTTTTAGATTGTGATGTTTTGCAAGCAGATGGTGGAACCAGAACAGCTGCCATCACAGGTGCTTACGTGGCTTTAGTTGAAGCACTTAATTGGGCCAAAGATAAAGGGATCATTAAATCTGTGGAAGAGGTGTTAATTGATTCTGTTGCTGCAGTAAGTGTGGGCATTATTGATGGTGAAATTCGACTGGATTTGCATTATGAAGATGATGTCAGGGCACAAACCGATATGAACGTAGTAATGACTGGCAGTGGCAAATATATAGAAGTACAAGGAACTGCTGAAGGTGCTGCATTTGCTAAAGAAGAACTTGATCAGCTACTTGCGGCAGCTGCAAAAGGTTGCGTGCAATTAACCAAGTTACAAAAAGAAGCATTAAGTAAATAATGAAACAGCTTGTGTTGGCTACAGCCAACGCACATAAAGTCATTGAGTTTCAAAGAATCTTAAATGAATTAATTCCTGATTTAGAATTGATCGCTGCTTCTTCATTTCCAGGGGTCCCCGAGGTTTCAGAAACCGGGGCAACATTTGCCGAAAACGCGCTTTTAAAAGCTAGAGCTATTAGTGAATTCACAAAACTTCCAGCACTTGCAGATGATTCAGGATTATGCGTGGAGTGCTTATCGGGATCCCCTGGAATCTATTCCGCAAGATATGCCAGCCCCACTTCTAATGATGCTCAAAATGTTGAGAAAATATTAAAAGAAATCGAAGATGTCGAAACAGATCTTCTAGGCGCACATTTTGAGTGTGCTCTTGCTTTTGTGGATTTAAGTGAAAATATTGAATTAGTAGTTGATGGGGTTATGCAGGGAAGTTTAATTAAAGAAGTCAGGGGAAAAAACGGTTTTGGCTATGATCCAATTTTTGTGCCACAAGGATTGAGTCAAACTTCGGCTGAGATTTCAAATTCTGAAAAAGACCAATTAAGTCATCGCGGGAAAGCATTAAGAAAAATGGCCGTAATTTTAAGTCAATTAGATTTTGCTTAAAATTAACTTGCCTTTAGGGTAATAGATTTTCTCGGTGGGTGTATTGTTTAAGTCTTATCGTCAATAATTTTTCGGGAGGTTCGTTGGACGTTTCATTTTCAGGAAGAGTCTTAGTATTAGGGGCAGGTTCTGTAGCCCAAGGCACCTTGCCACTTATTTTGAAACATTTCGCAAAACCTTCTCAAGTCACTGTTATTGATAAACTTAATCAATCAAAAAGAATTGAAAACGAAATTAAACTTGGAGTAACTTTTAAAGTTGATGAAATAACTAAAGAAAACATTGATTCAAAGCTGAGTCATTATGTATCAGCTGGAGATTTATTATTAGATTTAGCCTGGAATATTGATTGTAATGTAATTTTGCAATGGTGTCATGATCATGATGTTTTGTATTTGAACACTTCAGTTGAAGAGTGGGATCCTTATGTAGATGGGGCTAACCGTCCTGTTTTGGAAAGAACACTTTATCCAAGACATATGAGAATTCGAAAAATGATAAAAACTTGGAATAAAAAAGGACCATCTGCTGTTGTGGAACATGGTGCAAATCCTGGTTTAGTTTCACATTTTACAAAAGCTGCCCTAGTCGATATAGCTAATAAATTAAAAACTGAAAACAAATCAAACGAAAAAATAGAAAAAGCCTTAAGTGAAGAAAAGTATAACGAATTAGCTCATTCTCTAGGGGTAAAAGTTATACATATTGCCGAAAGAGATACTCAAATCACTGACAAGGTAAAACAAGTTAATGAATTTGTTAACACCTGGTCTGTTGAAGGTTTTTATGAAGAAGGAATAGCTCCAGCAGAAATAGGTTGGGGCACACATGAAAAACAATTACCTAAAAATGCAATAAAACATGAAGATGATGGTCCCTCTAATCAAATAGCGATGGCGCAACCTGGTGCAAAAACTTGGGTGAGATCTTGGGTACCAGATTCTGAAACTATAGGCATGGTGATTAGACATGGCGAAGCATTCACGATCACTGAACATTTAACAGTCAAAGATGCAAACGGAAAAGATATTTATCGACCAACTGTGCATTATGCATATTGTCCATCCAATGAAGCAATTGTTTCCATGGCGGAATTAGAAATGAGGCAATGGGATTTACAAAAAAATCAGCGCATCATGAATGAAGAAATAATTGATGGTGAAGACATACTGGGTGTTTTATTGATGGGGCATGAATATAAATCATGGTGGTATGGATCTTTGCTTTCGATTCATGATGCAAGAAAATTAGTTCCAGGACAATCAGCAACCACATTGCAGGTTGCATGTTCAATTATTGCAGCCTCAATGTGGATGATTGAAAATCCTGAAGAAGGAGTTCTAGTTCCAGATCAATTGCCGTGGAGATATGTCCTAAACGTTGCGCAACAATATTTGGGTGAAATGAAATCGGTGGCTAAGAATTGGGATCCTTTGATGACTCGAAATGATTTATATAAAGGATTAAATGATCGAACATATGATCTTGATCCTTGGCAGTTCACAAACTTCCTGGTTTAAATAAAATTAACTTCTGCCAGGTACCTTCTCCAAAAAAAGAAAAAAAAATCGGCCTAGCGTGATTTGAGTTTTTTTGGTGCTTAAAATTATTGACTACTTCTATTAACTAACTTCTGGTGCGGGAGAGGGGACTTGAACCCCTACACCTTTCGGCGCTAGATCCTAAGTCTAGTGCGTCTGCCAATTTCGCCACTCCCGCAATAACTAGTGCTTACTCTACGGCGTACGCTTTTACTTAGTGAAACCTTCTGGAGTATTGCTGTGAAACAAGACCAAATTGAAGCAGAAATTATTGCAGCCAGAGAGCGCCTTGCTAAAAATCTTTTCGAATTGGAATATGCATTAAGCCCGAGTGGATTATCTGAACGCGGCTTGCAATACATGAAAAAAATCTTCACCGACCAAGATGGCGATATCAGATACGAGAGAGTTCTGGGGGCCGTGTTAGGCACTGTGCTGGGATTAAAAATTATTAAGAAGATATTTTAAGAAAAATTTTGCCTGGAATAAATAAGGTCAAAATTAGCTGGAATTTGAGAGGATTCTTGAGAGAAGTACATTTCTTTTATTTTAAATTTCGGATTGTAAGGTAAATTCAAAACATGGCAAAAATTGCAATCATTGGTACCGGATATGTTGGTTTAGCTTCAGCCGTAGGTTTTGCCCAGCTTGGACATAGGGTTATCGGAATCGATATCGATGAATCAAAAATTTCTAAATTACAAAATGGTGAAAGTCCAATTTTTGAAGAAGGAATTGAAAATTCATTAAAAAAATCATTAGAAGATAGCTCAATTGAATTTAACACCAATTACGAAAAAATTAAAGAAGCAGAATTTATATTTCTTTGTTTACCTACTCCAGAGAATGAAGATGGATCAGCGAACTTAGATTATGTACTCGATGCTGTTAAGAGATTAAATAAATATTTAAAAGAAGATTCCACGTTGATTATTAAATCAACTGTACCGGTTAATACTTGGCAAAAAGTTAAAACTATATTAAACCGAAGTGATGTTGCAATTGTTTCTAATCCAGAATTTTTACGTGAGGGAACGGCTTTAGCTGACTTCTTTGCACCGGATCGAATTGTTGTTGGCTGCCAGGATCAAAATAAAGCTAAACAAGTAATAGATCTTTACCAAGCTAAAAAAGCTACCGAAGTTATTACAGACAATACTTCAGCCGAAGTAATCAAATATGGCTCAAATAGTTTTTTAGCAGTTAAATTGTCTTTCGTGAACGAAATCGCTGCCTATTGCGAAGCAACGGGTGCTAATGCCATAGAAGTTTTATCTGCTATGGGAATGGACAAAAGAATTGGTAAGGAATTCATGAAACCAGGCCCTGGCTGGGGCGGTATGTGTTTTCCAAAAGATGTTAACGCTCTAAAACATTCGGCCATTGAAAATTTAGTTCCAATCCCGCTTCTGGATGCAGCTTTAGAAAGTAATCTAAAGGCACATGCAAGGATCGTAAGTAAACTAAAAAGTCTTGTTGGAAATGATTTAACAAGTAAAGTTGTAACAATTTTAGGTCTTACCTTTAAAGCAAACACAGATGACATTAGGTTTTCTCCAGCAATTGCAATTGCAAAATTACTCATAAATGAGGGGGTAAGAGTGAAGGCATTTGATCCCAGAGTAAAAGAAAAATTGATTGAAGGTATTGAAATTTGTTTAAATGTTGAGGATAGTTTCAGCGGCAGTGAGGCAATATTGGTTTTAACTGAATGGTCTGAATTTGCAAATCTTGAACCAA
>CALBND010000139.1 GCA_937896305.1 uncultured Actinomycetes bacterium | reverse complement strand
GAGCTCTTACCTGGCCTACATCGTCAAAGACGTTACTAATTAAAGGCAGTTGCGATGCAAGAGCTAGACCAGAAAGTAGTCCCGCCACCATTGCTAAACCACCTAAACGTGGAATAGGTCTATCGTGCACATCTCTATCGCGAACATTGGCCATAAACCCAAATCGTAAAGCTGTATATCTAGCAATAGGAGTAGTCAAATAAGTAATAACAGCAGTAGCAAGTAAAACTATTAAATACTCTCGCACGTCACTACTTTCTGTTTTATTTATCTAGCGTAAGCAGGAAATGACTTGCAAAGTTTGGTAACTTCTTCAGCAATTGCTGAAGAATCACCTTCAGTCTTAACTGCTTGAGCAATATAGGAAGCAATCTTTTTCATTTCAGGAATTCCCATTCCCTGAGTTGTCACAGAAGGAGTTCCAACTCTGATTCCACTTGCTGTCATTGGTGGCAGTGGATCATTTGGAATTGGATTTTTATTTAATGTGATTCTGGCAGCATCGCAGCGTTTTTCTGCATCTTTACCAGTAACTCCAACAGGTGAAATATCTAACAAAACAAGATGAGTATCGGTTCCACCAGAAACTGGTCTCATGCCTTGAATTTTTAATTCTTCCGAAACTGCTTGTGCGTTTGCAATAACATTTTTCGTGTATTGCTGATATTCAGGTGTTGCGCATTCTTTTAATGCCACAGCTTTTGCAGCAACGCCATTCATTAATGGTCCACCTTGCATCATTGGGAATACTGCTTTATCAATTGCTTGTGCATGTTCTGCTTTGCAAACAATCATTCCACCGCGAGGTCCACGTAACACTTTGTGTGTTGTGAAAGAAACAACATCTGCATATGGAACAGGACTTGGGATTGCTTTACCTGCAACCAAACCAATGAAGTGTGCTGCATCTACCCAAAGAATTGCCCCTACTTCATCAGCTATTTCTCGCATCAATTTGAAATCAACTAAACGAGGATATGCAGTTGCACCAGCAACAATCATTTTTGGTTTATGTTGTTTTGCTAAATCTCTTACGTTGTCATAATCAATTAGTTCTGTTTTAGGATCAACTGAGTAACCAATTGGATTAAACCATTTACCAGAAAAACTTACTGGGGATCCATGAGTTAAGTGACCACCTTGAGCAAGGCTCATAGCTAAAATTGTGTCACCTGGTTTAGTAAATGCTCCATAAACTGCAATATTGGCACTAGCACCAGAATGTGGTTGTAAATTTGCGTGATCTGCACCAAATAGTTTCTTTGCTCTTTCAATGCCAATTATTTCTGCTTCATCTACAACAGAACAGCCACCGTAATATCTTTTACCCGGATATCCTTCGGCATATTTATTACTGAAAGTACTTCCCATAGCAGCTAAGACTGCTGGTGAAGTGAAATTTTCGCTAGCAATTAATTGCAAACCATTTCTTGCTCTATCTAATTCTTTAAGAAGTAAAGAAGAAATTTCTGGATCTTGATTTGCTAATTCATCCCAGTCTGGGCCCCAAAAAACATCATTACCCATTTTTATTTCCTCCTAATCAGATAAGGCCCTAATCCTATGGTGCTAACTCAATATTAGGCACAACTTCTCGAATCTGCTCGAGAGAAAGTGCTCCTAATCTTAAAATTTTCAACTCAAGACCTGTGACATCAATAATGGTGGAGGCTACATTTCCTGGTGTGGGTCCCCCGTCCAAGTAAATAGTGACAGATTCGCCTAACTGTTCAATTGCTTCATCAACATTTGTTGCCGCTGGCATACCAGTTTTATTGGCAGAGCTAACAGCCATAGGGCCAACAGAATTTAACAATTCAATAGCAATTGGATTTAAGGGCATTCTTAAGGCCACAGTTTGGTTGGTGTCTCCTAAATCCCAGTTCAAAGTTGGTTGCATTTTTACCACAATTGTTAAAGCTCCTGGCCAAAAAGCTTCTGCTAATGATTTTGTTAAGTTATCTACTTTGTATCCCAGCCCATCCAAAGCTTTAACATGTCCAACTAAAACAGGAATTGGCATATCTCGACCTCGATTTTTAGCGGCTAATAATTTTCCTGGTCCAGTTTTAGAAAAAGCATCAGTTCCTAAACCATAAACTGTGTCGGTTGGCAAAACCACTAAATCACCACGTTTAGCCGCAGCACTCGCAGCAATTAAACCATCTTTTCTGGCCAATGGATCTTGCATCGAAAATTTACGGATCATGTTAATTTTTTATCGCCACGGTGTATCTTGATACACCATTTAGATCTCTTCGATCTTCTATTTTTGAATAAGAATTAGTTTGTTTTATTAAATAAGGAACACCTGTTTCTTCCACACTTGAGCCTTGCACATCAGCATGTTCAATTCCGATGAAGCCTCTTGATTTAAGAAAGGAATCAGAAATATTTAATACTTCGCGCACTACATTAAGACCATCTGGTCCGCCAAAAAGTGCCATCCCTGGTTCAAAGTCTTTAACTTCTGGCTCTCGAGGAATCATTTTATCTGGAATATAGGGAGGATTTGAAACAATGGCATCTACTTTTGTTAAATAGGAATTTAAAATATCTAGATTAGAAGAAATATCTGCATTTACTAATTTAACTGATGAGTTATTCTCAATAATTTTTTCACTGTTTGCTTGCAAATTTTTCTCAAGATAAACAAAGGCTTCCCTAGATTTTTCTAGAGCGATGACTTCACAATTTTGAACCTCGCAAGCAATTGATAGAGCAATCGCCCCAGATCCAGCACACAAATCAAAAACAATTTTAGGTTTACTAGCTAATTCATTTAAATATCTGATTGCTGATTCAACAAGTAGTTCTGTTTCTGGTCGAGGAATAAAGACCCCAGGACCAACATTCAAAACAATTCTTCGAAAACCTTGTTCGCCCAAAATATGTTGGAGGGGAACTCGTCTCAATCTTTTCTCAACTAAAGATTCAAGTATTCTTAACTGATCGGATGTTATTTCTTGTTGTAAACCTAATCTTTTTCTTTCAATTCCTAAACTAAATGCCATCAAAGATTCAGCATCAAATCTTGGGCTAGGAACTCCAACTTTCTTTAATCTTAATTCAATATCAACTAAGATAGTTCTTGTTGGGTTACTCACCGAGTATCGCCAACCTCAGCTAACTTTTGTGTGATTTCCATATCCACACAAGATTGCAACACAGGATCCAAATCACCGTTTAATATTTGATCTAGGTTATGAGACTTATACCCAGTTCGATGATCTGTTAAACGATTTTCTGGAAAATTGTAGGTTCTAATTCTTTCAGATCTATCAACTGTTCTAACTTGTGATTTTCTAGAGGCTGAATCTTTTTCAGCTCGAGCTTCTTCAGCAGCTGATAAAAGTCTTGCTCTCAATATTCTTAATGCTGATTCTTTATTTTGTAATTGACTTTTTTCATTTTGACAAGAAACTACTATTCCAGTTGGAATGTGGGTAATTCTTACTGCAGAGTCTGTGGTGTTAACACTTTGCCCACCTGGGCCAGATGAACGATAAACATCGACACGAATCTCTTCTGGGATAATTTGCACATCGATTTCTTCAGCTTCTGGAAAAACTAAAACGCCCGCTGCTGAAGTGTGAACTCTTCCTTGTGATTCTGTAACAGGAACTCTTTGTACTCGATGCACTCCACCTTCATGTTTCATCCAGGCATAAGGCGCTGTTCCTAATTCGGGGTTACCTTTTGCTTTCATAGCAATTGAAGCATTTTTGTATCCGCCCATATCTGAATCAACGGCATCAATTAATTCTGCTTTCCAACCACGTTTTTCTGCAAACCTTAAATACATTCGAACTAAGTCTCCTGCAAATAATGCTGACTCTTCGCCACCTTCTCCAGACTTAACTTCCACAATTACATCTTTTCCATCAAGTGGGTCTCTAGGAATTAACATCTTTTGTAAGATTTCGGTTAGTTCATCTTTTTTCAAAGACAAGTTTTCTGCTTCAGCTTTAAAACTGGAATCATCCATTGATAGTTCAATTGCTGTTTCGTGATCTTCTACGACTTGTTGGTATTGCCTCCAAGTGGCAACAATTGGTTTTAATTCAGCAAAACGTCTACCTACTTCTCTGGCTTTGTTTTGATCTGAATGCAAAGTTGGGTCAGAAAGTTTATGTTCAAGCTCAATTAATTCAGCTGCTAAATCAATTACGCCTTCAAACATTTAAACCTCCTTTTGAAAAAAACTTTGGACAAAATAAAACGGACGTCGGTTTCGACAAACTAAATTTGCTTGTCTCGCACCGACGTCCGTTACTAAAGCTATTTGTTCGCGCCTGATTTTCCGTAACGCTTCTCGAACTTAGATACGCGACCTGCGGTATCCAAAATCTTTTGCTTACCGGTATAGAACGGATGGCACTGATGACAAATTTCTGCATGCATCACACCATTTTTGGCTGTGCTTCTAGTTTGAAAACTAGTTCCGCATGAACAAGAAACTGTTGTTTCTTCGTATGCTGGATGAATTTCAGGTTTCATCTGATGAGTGCTCCTATTTCTATTTCTAGATTAATTCTAATCGGCGTCTTCGCCATTAGCAGTTGGGGTGGTCTTTTGAACCTGAAGCAAGAAATCAAAGTTGCTTTTGGTGTCTCTCAACTTGTTGAGCAGCAGTTCGATTGCTTGTTGTGAGTCAAGGGCATGAAGGACTCGTCTTAGGGTCCAAATGACTTTTAGCTCATCTGGATTAAGCAGAATTTCTTCCTTACGTGTACCTGAAGCATCAACATCAACAGCTGGGAAAATTCTTCGATCAGCAAGTTTGCGATCAAGTTTAAGTTCCATGTTGCCGGTACCTTTAAATTCTTCGAAGATAACTTCATCCATACGAGAACCTGTTTCAACCAAAGCTGTGGCAATGATTGTTAAAGATCCACCGTTTTCAATATTTCGAGCAGCACCAAAGAATTTCTTTGGTGGATAAAGAGCTGCTGAGTCAACACCACCAGAAAGAATTCTTCCTGAAGGTGGCGCAGACAAGTTATAAGCACGGCCCAGTCTGGTCATCGAGTCAAGCAGGATCACAACGTCATGACCCATTTCAACTAATCTTTTAGCTCTTTCAATTGAAAGCTCTGCAACCATTGTGTGATCTTCTGCTGGCTTATCAAAAGTAGAAGCAATAACTTCACCTTTAACAGAGCGTTGCATATCAGTTACTTCTTCAGGTCTTTCGTCAACTAAAACAACCATTAAATGAACTTCTGGATTGTTAGTCGTGATCGCATTTGCAATTGCTTGCAAGACCATTGTTTTACCAGCTTTTGGCGGGGAAACAATTAATCCTCGTTGACCTTTACCAATGGGGGCTACTAAATCAATAACGCGCGTGGTTAAGTTATTTGATTCAGTTTCTAGTCTTAATCTTTCTTGAGGATAAAGAGGTGTTAATTTGTTGAAATCTAATCTTTTAGATGACTCTTCTGGTGTTAAACCA
Organism: uncultured Actinomycetes bacterium; assembly: GCA_937896305.1. Lineage (GTDB taxonomy): Bacteria > Actinomycetota > Actinomycetes > S36-B12 > UBA5976 > ATZT02. Next base: position 6,101 of record CALBND010000139.1, on the reverse strand, counting down.
TTAATAGTGTCAACTTTTACAAGTGGATTAAATTTTTGTCTTTGTTCGCCTTCTTTAGGTTGACGAATTGAACCGGTGACTGCGTCACCTTTTCTTAAACCAAATTTTCTAACTAATCCCATAGAAACATAAACATCGTTTGGACCTGGAAGATATCCAGAAGTTCTTACGAAAGCATAATTTTCTAAGATATCGATAATTCCTGCTACTGGTAATAAAACATCATCTTCTGAAATTTCGAAGTCATCTCGGTCTCTTCGAGGACTGCGGTCTCTAAATCTGCTACGAGTGTTTCTGTCATTTCGGTCATTGCGATCATTTCTGTCATTTCGATCGTTTCTTCTGTAACCGCCGCGATCATCTGATCTGTTGTTTCGGTCTTCACGATTGTAAGAACCGCGCTCTTCTCTGTTGTAAGTTCCGCGATCTTCGGTTCTTTCTTCACTTCTGTCTTCTTCACCATCTTCTTGTTCAGGTGCAGTGTTTTCTACTTCGATAAATTCTTCGATCACACCATCTTCTGGGATTTCAGGAGTTGTTGTCATTTTTTTATTTCCGCCATTTCCGCGTTCATTGATTGCTGAGATAAGTTCACTTTTTCGCATTGTTGCTGCGCCAGGTACGCCTAGCTTTGTAGCCATTTGCCTTAATTCAGGCAAAAGCATGGAGGAGGTGTCAGTCACCTAAAGGGTTTTCCTTTCAATCTTGCTACACAAATAAGAAATATTTTTTGGCTTATATGTGATCCGGACCTAAGTTAGTTTGGTGTGAAAGTTAGCGATTTCTTAATTTGCCATCTTTGGCCAGTAACGGCCGGACATCTCCAAGAGTACCAGTAACAAGGTCGGTTTAACAACCCCCACCGACCTGGCTGGGTTTTGATTAATTTAGCAAGACCAAAGCTACTTGCTCAACTATTTTTCAGATAGTAAATAGAGAAAATAAAACTATTGAATACTTGCCCCGGCTAGGGCAATTTCTAGTTGCTGGGCTTCAAATTCTTCTGGGACCAGGCTTAAGATTTTATCCACGTTTTCACTATTAGTTAAGACACAAACTGTGGGACCTGAGCCAGAGATAAATGCGGCATGTTCTTTTGCTCTCAAAAGTGACACTAAAGCACTCGCAGATTGCATTGATGGTCTTCTATATTCCTGGTGAATTCGATCTTGGGTAGCTTCAAATAAATAGTCAGGATCATTACAAATTGCGTGCACTAAAAGTGAACTTCTAGCCACATTGAAAGCAGCATCACGATGGGGTACATGTGAAGGAAGTAGGGATCTTGCTGCTTCTGTTTCCACAATGAACTTAGGTATTAAAACCACTGGAATTATTCCAGGATGAGGAGTTAATTTAACTGCTTTAGCGAAACTGTTTGCATCTATCCAAGAAATTGTGAAACCACCGAATAAACAAGCAGCAACATTATCTGGATGACCTTCAATTGAACTTGCTAGTTCGAGTGCTCCACCATCATCCATTCTGGTTCCTTGGGTTCCAGCTAATGCTCTTGCTGCAACCACTCCTGCAGTAATTGCTGCCGCAGATGAGCCAAGGCCTCTGCCATGAGGAATGCGATTAACGCAACGAATATATAAACCATTTACTGGGACAGATAAATGTTGAAAAGTTTTAAGCATTACGCGTGCAATTAAATGATTCTCATCGCGTGGAAGAGTATTTCTACCTTCCCCGTCCACATCAACTTGCACACCTGGTTTGTCAGTAAATGAGGCTTCAACCTCATCAAACATTGATAAAGCAAGCCCAGCAGAATCAAAAGCTGAACCTAAATTTGCACTGGTTGCAGGCACTACGACTCTTACTGCACCCGACATTTTTGACATATTAAATAAGTCCCAATACAGAAGCAGCTGCTTTTACATCCACAGATATTTTTGTGGGATCAAGCGCATCGGCAAGAGCCCATTGTGGATCTTTTAATCCATTTCCAGTCACAGTAATTACTATCGTTTTTCCACTTGGAAGTTCTTTGTTTTCAAAAGCCTTTATTAATCCTGCTAAACCAGTTGCTGAAGAAGGTTCAACAAAAACTCCTTCTTTTTCTGCAAGTAAATGATAAGCACTCAATATTTCTGCGTCACTAACTTTTTCAATTCTGCCTGTTGAGTCATCTCGTGCAGAAATAGCTTGTTTCCAAGAAGCAGGGTTACCAATTCTGATTGCAGTTGCAATTGTTTCTGGTTTTAAGACAGGGGCGCCATCAACAATTGGTGCAGCACCTTCGGCTTGAAATCCCCACATTTGTGGCAACTTAGTTGACATTTTGTCATTGAAATATTCTAAATAACCTTTCCAATAAGCAGTTATGTTTCCTGCGTTACCAACTGGTAAAACATGAATATCCGGGGCATCACCTAATCTGTCAACAATTTCAAATGAAGCAGTCTTTTGTCCTTCAATTCGATCAGGGTTTACAGAATTAACAAGTGCTACTGGATATTTATTTGCTAACTCTTGTGCTAGAACTAAACAGTCATCAAAGTTTCCATCTACTTGTAAAACAGTTGCCCCATGCACTATTGCTTGTGCTAATTTACCCATCGCGATTTTTCCATCAGGAATTAAAACAGCACTTTTCATTCCAGCTTTAACTGCATAGGCAGTAGCTGAAGCTGAAGTATTGCCAGTTGAAGCACAAATCACTGCCTTGGCTTGATTGGCTGCTGCTTTTGAAATTGCCATTGTCATGCCACGATCTTTAAATGAGCCAGTTGGGTTAACACCTTCTACTTTTAAATAAATCATGTTATTTAATTTTTCACTCAAAGTGCAGGCGTAAACAAGTGGAGTACCACCTTCACCCAAAGTTACAATAGGGGTTTTTTCATCAACTGGAAGTCGATGTTTATATTCCTCAATTACCCCGCGCCATAAATGCGCTTTTATAGTGGTCGACATTTTAAGATTCTTCGCCTTCCACTCTCATATAATCTGAAATTTCTTTTACTACTTCAAGCTTTCTTAAGTCTTCTAAAGTTTTTGCTAAATCACTTTCCAAAGCCTTGTGGGTTCTGATCACAAGTTGTGCTGCATTTTCTAGACCATCTTGACGAACAGTTTGAATTGAAACATTATTATCTGCAATCTTTTGACTAATTTGTGCTAATACACCTGGTCGATCTTGTACTTCTAGTGAAATGTAGTAACTAGTAATAGCATTTGAAACAGATTTAACTTTCAAATCTGCATAAATACTTTCTCCAGGTCCACGACGTCCACTCATCTTGTTGCGAGCAACAGCCACCACGTCACCTAAAACAGCAGATGCAGTTGGTGCGCCACCTGCACCACGACCATAAAACATTAATGAGCCAGCAGATTCTGCTTCAACAAAAACTGCGTTAAATGCTTCACGCACACTTGCTAATGGATGACTTCGAGGAATCATGGCCGGATGAACTCTAACCACAATTGAATCATCATCAAGTCGTTCCGCAATTGCTAATAGTTTTATAACAAAACCCATTTCTTGTGCAGCTTTAACATCTTCTGCTGAAACTTTTGAGATACCTTCACAATAAACATCATCGATAGTTACTCGAGTGTGAAAAGCTAATTGGGCAACAATGGCTGCCTTGGCTGCGGCATCAAGGCCATCAACATCGGCACTTGGGTTTCCTTCTGCATAACCTAATTTTTGCGCCTCAGCTAATGCATCTTTAAAACTTGCACCAGTTTCATCCATTTTTGTCAAAATATAATTTGTTGTACCATTAACAATTCCTAAAATTCTTCTTACTCGATCTCCAACTAAAGATTCACGAAGTGGTCTTAGAAGTGGAATTGCACCTGCAACACTTGCCTCAAAATAAAGATCGACATTATTTTTTTCAGCTGCTGCAGCTAAAGTTGCTCCATCACGAGCAAGTAATTCTTTATTGGCAGTGACAACACTTACCCCTTTTGACATGGCTTCTAAAATATAAGTTCTTGCTGGTTCAATGCCACCAATTACTTCAACTAATATGTCTATATCTTTTTTTAATAATCCTTCAATATCTGTGGTTATTAAGTTTTGTGGAATTCCTGTGCGAGATTTACTGGCATCTTTAACACCAATTCCAACAATTTCTAAAGGAGCACCACTTCTAGCTTTCAAATCTTGGGCTTGCTCCAGCATTAAAGTAGCAACATTTGATCCAACAGTGCCAGCACCAATTATGGCAACCTTGATTGGACGACTGTCGTTATTAGCCACTATCTCGTCCTTTGTTGATTGCGAATTACTCGTTGTCTAAGTCTCTCATTAACGATGTGCTGAGATGGGATGTGCCCACTAAGACTATGCGACCTTTTGTGTCAATTTGGATTGCTTTAATAACCGTCTATCTGGTTTGGGGCTCTACCTACTTTGGAATTGCTTTAGTTATAAAGACAGCTCCCCCTTTGCTTTCCATGGGTTTTCGTTTTAGTGCTGCCGCCATTATTTTGGGGATCGCTCTAATCATTCTTAAGGGAAAAAAAGCTCTTGTTGTTAGCCATTCAGAATTACTTTCGTCTATATTCTTAGGTGGATTACTTTTAGGTTTTGGTTTAGGCAATTTAACTTTAGCTGAACGCTATGTACCTTCTGGGATTGCTGCTTTAATTATTTCAGCTCTCCCAATTTGGGTAACTATTTTTAAACGAATAGCTGGAATAAAAACAAAAAGAATAACTCTAATTGGAATCTTTATTGGATTAATTGGTGTTGCTCTAATTGTTTTGCCTGGGGGAACCGGTCCTGCGCAAGGAGCAGATCCTGACAAAGTTAATTTCTGGATGTTCATGGTTTTAATAGGCAATATTGCTTGGGCCTTTGGAACATTTATGACCCAAAGAATTCCTATTCCCAAAGATCCATTTGTCTTGACTGCTTATGAAATGCTTTTTGGAGGAATTGCTTTAACTATCGGAAGTTATTTTAATGGTGAAAGATTAAGTGGAAATATTATTTCTGATATGTCAACTACATCTAAAGTGGCTTGGATCTATTTAGTTTTAGTTGGTTCAATCGCAGGTTACGGAGCATACATTTGGCTCTTAAGTAACGCTTCTCTTTCTCTTTCCTCAACTTATGCTTATATTAATCCTGTGATCGCAGTTATGTTGGGGGTTTTCTTTTTAGCAGAACCAACTGGGTGGCCATTATTTGTAGGAGGCGCCATTGTAATTATGGGTGTTGCGTTAGTTGTGAGTGGAGAAAAGATTACAAACCTGGGTCAGTAATAAAGACATCTTCAAAAGTTTCTGGTCTTAAAATTTCTTTTACGTTTCCATTATTTATGCTAATTACACCTGGACGAGTCACTAAGTTGTATTGATTCGACATTGATCTGTTGTAGGCACCAGTTGCTGCAACTGCAATTAAATCTCCAGGAACCAAATCTTCAGGTAGATAGCAATCTCTAACCACAATGTCACCACTTTCACAATGTCGACCAACAACTCTGCTTAACATTGGTTTGGCATTTGAAAGTCTTGAAACTAAAGAAACTGTGTATTCACCTTGGTAAAGCGCTGTTCTAATGTTGTCACTCATTCCACCATCAATCGCAACATAGGTTCTAGATTCATTATTTTCTAATTGCACATTTTTAATAGTGCCTACTGTGTAAAGTGTGACAGTTGAAGGACCAACTATTGCTCTACCTGGTTCAAACGCTAACTGAGGCATAGCTAATCCATTGCTTGTAAAAACTTTATAAACGATATCGACTAATTCACTTGCCATTTTTTCAATTGCTAAAGGAGTATCAGTTGGGACATAAGCAATTCCCATACCTCCACCAAGATTTAGGATCTCAATTTGGATGTCATAATCTTTTGCAACTTGCATAGCCAATTCAGCTAATCTAGTGGCAGCTATTTCAAAACCTTTATTATCAAAAATTTGTGAACCAATATGGGAATGAAGTCCTAAAAGATTTAAATTCTTATCTTTCATGATTCTTCTAATTGCTTCATCTGCTTGGCCTGCTGCTAAAGAAAAACCTAACTTTTGATCTTCATGTGCTGTGGAAATTGATTCATGAGTATGTGAGGTCACTCCTGGGGTAACTCTAATTAAAACATCGGCTTTAATCGATTTTTCT
>CALBND010000138.1 GCA_937896305.1 uncultured Actinomycetes bacterium | reverse complement strand
CCCAACATTTGATTTAAAATTGGCGTTAATGCTTCACATGCATCTTCTTCACTGAGTGAGATTTCTTTTGGAGTACCTGTTCTAATGTCTCTACCTTTCATTAAGAAAACATTATTAGATGTTGGTAACGCAGTACCAATTTCTTTTTTAATTTTCTCAGCAGTTGACTCTCCAATTAATAAATTAAATTTCTTTCTCATGTAATTAATGATGGCAGTATCCATGGCGTCACCTGCAACTCTAAGTGATTTAGAATAAACTACACCGCCTAATGACATAATGGCTATCTCAGTTGTTCCACCACCGATATCAACAATCATTGAACCTGTGGCTTCTGAGATTGGAAGTCCCGCTCCAATAGCAGCAGCGATTGGTTCTTCAATTAATTGAACTCGTCTTGCCCCTGCAGCTAGCGCTGAGTCTTGAATGGCTTTTCTTTCAACTGGAGTTGATCCTGTTGGAACACAAATTAAAATTCTTGGATTTGCAAAAGTATTCTTAGAATGAACCTTTTTAATGAAATGTTTGATCATTTCCTCGGTCACGATAAAATCTGCGATCACACCATCTTTCAATGGTCTAATGGCTTGAATGTTTCCAGGCGTTCGGCCTAACATCGTCTTAGCTTCATCACCAACTGCTAGAACTGTTTTTTTACCTCCGTCTGTAATGATCGCAACTACTGATGGTTCATTAAGCACAACACCTTTTCCTTTTAACACTACTAATGTGTTTGCCGTTCCTAGGTCGATGGCCATATCTTGAGACCAAAATGATTTTAATTTCTTAAACCACATAGATTTTCCTTAATTATGCTGAAGCACTAAGACTTTCGTCTGGAGCTTTTCGCTTACGTTTAATTATTAACTTGTTTAAAGCATTTAAGTAAGCTTCAGCAGATGCAACTAGCGTATCCGTATTAGCTGCTTGACCTACAGTCGTTTTGCCTTTTTCTTCAATTCTTACACTTACTGTAGCTTGTGCATCAGTTCCCTCAGTTACAGCATGCACTTGGTACAATTGAAGATTAACCTCATGTGCATATAATTTTTTAATACATTTAAATATTGCATCAACTGGACCATCTCCAGTTTCTTTGCCAGTTTTAATCTCACCAAAAACTTCAAGTGTCATCTCTGCAGTTTGAGGTTCACCTGTACCAGCAACAACTTTCAAAGATTTTAATTTAATTAAACTCTCTTCTTTAATCAAACTATCGTCTACTAAAGCTGCAATATCTTCATCGTAAACATGTTTTTTCTTATCTGCTAAAATTTTAAATTTTCCAAAAGCAGATTCAATAACATCATCTGTTATTGCCACATAACCAAGGTCATTTAATTTATCTCTAAAAGCATGTCTTCCTGAATGTTTACCCATAACTAAAGATGTTTTTTTAACCCCAACACTTTCAGGTGTCATGATTTCATAAGTTTCTCTATTCTTAAGCATTCCATCTTGGTGAATGCCTGACTCATGCGCAAAAGCATTTTTTCCAACAATGGCTTTATTGTATTGCACTGGAAATCCAGTTGCATTTGAAACT
>CALBND010000137.1 GCA_937896305.1 uncultured Actinomycetes bacterium | reverse complement strand
ATCATAATTTTTACAAGCCCAGACATAGCCGCCTTCCCACTTCAAGGCAGATGCCACCATGTCATCAATTAAACGATGTTCGTAAGTTAAACCTGCTGCTGTGAATTCTGCTTTAAATTCTTTTTCATATATATCTTCAAAAATATCTTTAAATCTTCCATCATAAGCTTTTAAAATTGTATTTTTAGTTGAAAGATATACCGGATAATTTCTAGTTAATCCATAACGCAATGATGCTCTAGCAAAATCTTTGATGCTTTCATCAAAGTTATACATTCCCATTGCCACACCTGAATCATTAAATTTAGCAACTTGAAATTCCATGGGACTTGAACCATCTTCAGGTTGGAAAGTCATGGTCACAGTTCCTGGACCTGGTACTACAAAATCTGTGGCTTTGTATTGATCACCATGAGCATGACGGCCAATAACTATTGGCTTAGTCCAAGTTGGAACAAGTCTTGGAATGTTACTGATAATGATTGGTTCACGAAAAATTACTCCACCTAGAATATTTCTGATTGTTCCGTTTGGAGATTTCCACATCTTTTTCAAACCAAATTCTTCTACTCTTGCTTCATCTGGAGTGATGGTTGCACACTTGACCCCTACGCCATATTTATTAATAGCATTTGCAGCATCAATTGTTATTTGATCGTCTGTGGCGTCTCTTTTTTCAATACTTAAGTCATAGTATTCAAGATTTACATCAAGATAAGGAAGAATTAATTCTTCCTTAATAAATTGCCAAATGATGCGAGTCATCTCATCGCCATCGAGTTCAACTACTGGGTTTGCAACCTTAATTTTTGACATTATTTTTCCTTTTATAGATCTTTTACGTCTGCTTGTTTGGCTCTGACAGCTTCGGCTGCAGTTTTTAAGGCAGCTAATTCATCAGGCGTTAAAGTAGTTTCAACTACTTTGTTTATTCCTTGGGAACCAATTTCTGCTTCCACTCCTAAATAAACTCCACTAATTCCAAATTCGCCATCTACCCATGCGCAAACTGGCATTACTTCACCAGAATTTAGGGCAACTGCTTTTGCCATTTGAGCAGCAGCAGCACTTGGTGCATAGTAGGCGGAACCAGTTTTTAATAGAGCTACAACTTCTGCGCCACCATTACGTGTTCTTTCAACTAAAGCATCGATGTCTTCTTTACTTAAAACATCACTTAGCGCTTTTCCTTTAACACTTGATTTACTTGGTACTGGAACCATGGTTTCTCCATGTGAACCTAACGTTAAAGTTTTAACTTCACCCACTGGTGAACCAGTTTTTTCTGCGACAAAATTTGTGAAACGAGCAGTATCAAGCATTCCTGCTTGACCCATTACTCGGTTTTTAGGAAAACCCGTTGCAATTTGTGCTAGAGCTGTCATTTCATCTAGTGGATTAGAAACTACTATTACAACCGCATCTTTTGCATGCTTTGCAACATTTTCAGAAACTTGGCGAACAATTTTGGCATTAGTTTCAATTAAATCCATACGGCTCATGCCTGGTTTTCTGGGCAAGCCTGCTGTAATTACAACAATTTTCGAACCAGAGATAGCTTCATAGCCTGATCCATCTAGTCCTGTGGTTTGACCAACAATTTGAGTTTCAAACTTTTGTACTGGACGAGACTGATTCATATCTAGTGCTAAACCTTCGGCTTTTCCTTCTAATACATCTGTTAAAACTACTGTTTCAAAAATGTCATATTCAGCTAAACGCATAGCAGTGGTCGAACCATAGAACCCTGCACCTATGACTGCGATTTTTCCGGCTCTACTCATTTTACGTTTGCCCTTTCAATTATTCTTAGGAGAATCTTTAATTTATTCAATTCTAGTCAACTATGAAAATTTAGATTTATGAGGGCACAACGATTGAGAGAACCAAAAGTAAAACAGAAAAAACTCCTAGAATTACAACATCAATCCATTTAGTTCTTACATATAACCAACCCAAAGAAAATCTAGGTAGCCAAAGTCTCAAAAGTGTGGCCAAGCCCACAGCCAAAGAAAAAGTAATAGCCCCTACTCTAAAATTTATTTGAATTGCTAAAGCTAAACCAAAGAGTGCGATTGATAATGGAACGAGTGTCGGCCATTGTCTTTTTAATAATTTAATCCAGCGTCCAGTTTTTTGCGGATTTTCATTAATTGAAACTGCTCTCAAACCACTATTTTCAGAATTTGATTGAGGGCTAGTAAAAGTCATAACAGTAAGTTTACCTTAACTCACTAGCCAGATATACAGCGAAAATCATGAGACCTGCACCACTAATCAACGCCCAACCCACGCTGATATTGGCTGCTGGAGCAAAGGTGTCGATTCCTAGGGATGTGATCAAGGAACCAGTCACACTTGCTAAACCAAAAAGGAGAACTCCTAAAGTTTTTATTGTTGCAGCTGCTAAAAACACGACCACTGCTCCTAAACAACCTGCGAAATACATCCACCACTGCTCTGGCCAAGTTGGCCATTGTTTACCAAAGAATTTCATTATTAAAAGTGTGCATGAGACGATAAGCATTGACATAGGAAAATTTATAAATGCCGACATTTCTGAAGTTGATTCTTGAGTTAATTTTCCATTTATTGAGAACTGAATTGTGGCTGCAAATCCTGCAAATATAATTGCAACTATTGGAATCCACAAAAATTTTCCAGTAAAGCCTGACACAGATAAAAGCACTGCGATTATTCCCAATACTGCTGCAATTAATCTTCGAGGAGTTATTTTTCTTTTTATTCCAGAACCAAAACCAACTTTATCAGCCACGATGCTACTAAAGTTTTGCGAAGCAACCAAAACTACAGTGAATAAACCCGTACCGATGACACTTACCGCACTTGCCGCTGTTGCTATATAAATAGCACCAAATGCACCACCACTTAATTGCCAGAGTGGCAATTGTTTATTTCTAATTTTTGAAATTAATAACTTTCCACTATTTCGAACTCTGGTATTAAAAAGAAAAAGAGACATACACACAGCACCACCAATATTGGAAATTAGCGCTGCCATGATTCCATCATTTAATTCATTTGCTAAATGTCCACTTAAAGTCGCTTGTGACGTTGAAGCAATACCTGCAATAAAAGCTAAAGCTATCGAAAAAGGAACGCTAGCTTTCTCAATGTGAAAAATGACGAACACCCGTTAGATACATTACGATGCCAGCTTTTTTAGCCAAGGCAATAACTTCATCATCATTTTTTGAACCACCAGGATGCACCACTGCAGTTATCCCAGCATTAACTAATTCTTCTAGTGCATCTATAAATGGAAAATATGCATCTGAGGCGGCCACACTATTTTTTGCTCTATCGAGTCCTGCTCTAGTTATGGCAAGTCTTGCTGCATCTACTCTGTTTACTTGTCCCATTCCAACACCGACCATGGCCCCATCTTTTGCTAAAACAATGGCATTTGATTTAGGTGCACGCACAGATCGCCAAGCAAATTCTAAATCTGCTAAAACTTTTTCGTCAGGTTTATTTCCAGCAACAAGTCTCCATTCATCTGGATCATCACCAATTGATTCGACATCATCAGCTGTTTGCATCAAAACTCCACCCGAAATTGTTCTCCACTCCACACGATGGCCCATGTGGGGACCAGCTAATTGCAAAATACGAAGACTAGATTTTTCTTTTAAAATATTTAAAGCATCTTCATCGAAAGCTGGCGCTACTACAACTTCAGTAAATACTTCATTTATCAATTCAGCAGTAGCTTTATTAATTTTTCTATTAGTAGCCACCACTCCCCCAAAAGCCGAAACTTTATCGGTAGCAAATGCTTTTTGATAAGCAGATTCTAAATTTTCACCAATTGCTATCCCACAAGGATTAGCGTGTTTAATAATTGCCACACAAGGTTCAACATGATCAAAGACAGCTTTTCTAGCTGAGTCTGCATCAACATAATTGTTGTAAGACATTTCTTTGCCTGCTAATTGTTTAGCATGGGCAATACCTTTTTCAGAACTAATGCCGCTATAAAGTGCTGCACTTTGATGGGGATTTTCCCCATAGCGAAGAACTTGTGTTCTAGTAAATGAAGCACCAACCCAAGCTGGTGAATCTTGTTCTGGGGTTACTTTTCTTGACATCCATCTTGCAATCAATGTGTCATAGGTTGCAGTATGAGAAAAAGCCATGCTAGACCAGTTCATTCTTTGCTCTCTAGAAATTCCACCACTTAGTAATTTAATTAAATTTTGATACTCATTAGGTGAAACCACTACTGAAACATTTTCAAAATTCTTAGCTGCAGCTCTAATTAATGCTGGGCCTCCAATATCAATTTGTTCAATACAGTCTTCTAAGGATGCTCCGGTAGCAACAGTTTCTAAAAAGGGGTAAAGACTTACCACTACTAAATCAAAAGGTTTAATATTTAGATCATTAAGAGTTTTTTGATGTTCGCTATTTGTTAAATCAGCCAAAATACCAGCATGAATTGCTGGGTGCAGAGTTTTTACTCGACCATCTAAAATTTCAGCAAAATTCGTTACCTCAGATACTTTTGTGACGGCAATATTTAATTTAGATATTGCTTCAGCAGTTGATCCTGTGGAAACTATTTCGACTCCAGCTTTATTTAAACTTGTAACAAGTTCTGCCAAACCTTCTTTGTTTGAAACACTAATTAAAGCTCGGCTAACTTTTAAATTTGACATTAACTAAGAACTACCTTCCCATCAATCAAATTAAATCCATTGGCTGCGAGCCTATCCATGACATCGCATATGACTTCACGCTCCGTGGCCTTAATCCGTTCGTGTAACCTTTCAACACTATCTCCTGGTAACACCTGTATCTCTTGTTGCAAAATGATGGGACCAGAGTCTAATCCCTCATCAACAAAGTGAATCGTAAAACCAGTTACATTTTCTCCTGCGGATAAGGCGTCTTTAACTGCGTGAGCTCCTGGATATTTGGGCAATAAAGATGGATGTGAATTCAAGATTTTATTTTTGAATTCATTTACTATTTCAGGATTTAATATTTTCATAAATCCCAGTAAAAAAATATAATCAGGATTTAAACTTTTAAGAATAGCTAATAATGCTCTACTCCAATCCTGCATGGATGAATAATCTGAAGGTAAAATAACTTTAACATCAATACTTAATCCTTCAGCTTTTTTTATCACTGGCGCTTGCTCTTGATCAGTAACTAGAGTTGTAACTTTAAAGTTTGTTTGATTTGAATTCGAGTAATTAACTAATGTTTCGAATAATGATCCAGCACCTGAGGCAAGTACTACCACTTGCTTTTGCATCAATCTGCTTCCATATCTGCAACTTGATTTTTACGGTTTTGTGAATATCTAAATAAAATAATCAATAGAATTAGTCCAACTTCTCCAACAAGAAACCAAATCATATTTTTTTGAAATAACTCTTGGGGTGAAACGCCAAAATTAGATAATAAATTAGTACCAAGTGAGCCACTACTCAAATAGCTTAAAAATGCTTGCACACTAGCAACTCCAAGGGCTGTAAACAACGCTTGAATAAACCAAATTCCAGTGTTTAAATTTCTGGTTGCCATTGCCATGAGTACGCCAATAAAAATTGGCACGATAACTAATAATCTGCTCCAAGTTGGAAGACTGGTTGGGAAAGCAGCAAACCAAGGCCATGCTGGCAAATTTGTCACATTTACTTCAGTTAAAGAAATACTTGATTGCACTCCCAAAAATACAGTGACACCATTTAACCAAGCCCAGGCCCAAATGAAGAAATTAGGAAGCCAACCTATTCCAGTAATAATTACAGCCACTGTGGCAAAGATTCCACCTAATAGTGAATTTTGCACCAAGAACATATTTGAATAATTCATCCCAATACTCACCAAAATAAACAGTGTGGAGATAGAAATAGTTAACAAACTAAATCTAAAAATCAATTTTAAGATTCGCTTCACAACATCATCAAGATCATCAAAAATTAATGACCAGGTTCCCCCAACAGCTCCCACTGCCAGAATCGACATGAAGATGACCATGATTGCTGGTTTAGTCATAGCTTCTAGCCAATTAATATTTACTGGATCTACAAAATATCTAAGTAATGCAATTTCACCCACATAAGTTATCGAAGCAACACTTACCACCCCTAAAGAGATAAGTGTGGATTTTTTCATTTCTTCATGTAGTGCAGATCTAATTGCCCAACGAGATGATCTATATAACGAAACTAAAGTAATAAAAATAAAACCTAAAAATGGCAAGTTAAGAGTTATGTCACTAATCTTTAAGGGCACACCTTGCATTGCCAAATATCCCCAAATAACAACTTTGAATGCTTGCCCAATTGAAGTTTGACTATCTCCAGCTAAAATCCAAGTTGAAAAAATTATGGCAACTGAAAATCCAAAAGTTATTAAGAATGTCCAAAAAGTTACTAATAAGCCGGCAACAAAAAAACTGTGTCGCTGGACTGGAGAATCAGGCACAATTTATTTTATAGCTTGGCGCAATAAACGAGCGGTTTCACTTGGAGTTTTTCCAACTTTTACCCCCGCTTTTTCTAGTGCAACTTTTTTTGCTTCAGCGGTTCCACTTGACCCAGAAACAATTGCACCAGCATGACCCATTGTTTTTCCTTCTGGAGCAGTAAATCCTGCAACATAGGCTACAACCGGTTTTTTGATATTTGCTTGAATAAATTCGGCTGCTTTTTCTTCAGCAT
>CALBND010000136.1 GCA_937896305.1 uncultured Actinomycetes bacterium | reverse complement strand
GCAACTAATATTTTAGTTTTAGTGCACAATAATAGCTCGAATGCCCAAATTGTGGCAGCAGATTTTTGTAAAAAACTAGTGCAAGCAAATATTGAACTTTGTGGACCGCAAACTGATATTGATTTGTTGAAAAAGCATGATTTAGATATCAAAGTTTTTACTAACTCTATAAAACCTAATCTTTGTTTGGTTTTTGGGGGAGATGGCTCAATTTTAAGAGCTGTGGAAATAACTAGAGAAAAGAACATTCCAGTCTTGGGCATAAATTTGGGTCATGTTGGATTTTTAGCAGAAGCTGAAGTTGAACACTTAGATGATGTTATTAAGTCAATAATTGAAAAATCTTGGTCAGAAGAAGAACGTTTAACTCTAGATTTTAAAGTATTAAGAGATAACAATATTGTTTTTGAATCATTTGCTTTAAATGATGTCTCCATTGAAAAAGATATCCCAGGACACATGTTTGATGTGATTTTGGAAATCGATTCTCAACCAGTATCTAGACTTTGGGGAGATGGAATAATTTGTGCCACCCCAACTGGTTCGACAGCTTACGCTTTTAGTGCTGGAGGTCCCGTTATTTGGCCAAGTGTGGAAGCAATGGTTGTTGTACCAATTAGTGCTCATGCCTTATTTGCCAAACCTTTAGTTGTTTCACCAGATGCAAAAATTGCATTTGAAATACCAGCTGATGGATCAAAAGGTCACTTAACAGCAGATGGCCGAAGATCATTTGATCTGTCTCCTGGAATGAGAATTGAAATTAGACAATCAGCATCCAGAATTAGACTAGCTAGATTAGATAATACTTCCTTTACTAAAAGATTAGTTAATAAATTTGAACTGCCAGTTGAAGGCTGGCGCGGCAAAAATAAAAATAAATGATTAACGATTTACGAATAAAAAATATTGGGGTTATTGAGGAAGTCTCTTTAGAATTAGCAAAAGGTTTTACAGTTTTAACTGGGGAAACTGGTGCCGGAAAAACCATGATTTCGACCGCATTTCAAATGATTTGTGGCGACAAAGTTGATAATGGCTATATAAGAAGTAACGAGAAAAGTGCCAACGTTGAGGCCTTTCTGTTAATAGATCCGAATAACAAAAATATTGAACGTCTAAACGAATTAGATATTGAGATTGAAGATGGAGGTGTGCAATTAAGTCGAACCTTAGTCAACGAAGGACGAGGCAAAATCATTTTAGGTGGCAGAACAATTCCAAGTTCTGCTCTGGATGAAATCACACAAGATTTAGTGACCATTCATGGTCAAGGTGACCAAGCTTTATTAAATAAATCAAGTTTTCAAAGAGACTTACTTGATGAATATATTGGAAAATCACTTCACATACCTTTGGAAAGTTACCAGAAATATTTTAAAGACTTCAACGACCTATCAAAGCAATTGCATGAACTTAAACAAAAAGGTTCAGAAAATGAACAAAGAATTACTATTTTAAATGAATCAATAAAAGAGTTAGCAGAAGCCAATATTGAAATAGATGAAGAAATAACGATTAACGAACGCATAAATTTGATCAATAATAGTGAAGATATTTATGAATCGCTAGCCCAAGCAGATCAAGTCCTCAATGGAATAGATGATGGCTTAGGTGGGGTAGTCAACCAGGTAATTAAGGCCCGTAAAGCATTGGATTCCTCTGCTCAGAAAAGTGATCGCATCAATACCTTAAAAAATCAATTACTAGGCGTTGAAGAAGACTTATCTAATTTAGCTCGAGATATTAACCGTGATCTAACATCTCTTGATCGAGATCCAGCCACAATAGATCTTTTAGAGTCAAGAAGAGCACTCTTAAAAAAATTATTAATCAAATATGGTCCTACCTCAAAAGATGCCATAAACAAAATAGGTGAATTCAAGAAGGAACTAGAACTAGTCACCGATATTCCTCAAGCCATAAAAAATCTTGAAGCAAAGCAAACAGAGCTTAAAAACAATATGTCCAAAGACGCCCAAATCATTCACGAATTACGTCTACAACATGCGCAAGATATCTCCCAACAAATCGTAAAAGAATTACAAGCCTTATCTATCCCCAATGCGCAATTCAAGGTAAAAATTGAGAATGAAGAAACCGAAAATGGTTTAGATATCAATTTGTCTGGCAAAAAAATTAAATATGAATACGATAATTATGGGGTTGACAAGATATCTTTTGAATTCAGTGCTAATCCTGGTCAGATGCTCAAACCTATTAGCAAAGTAGCCAGTGGTGGTGAAATGTCAAGAATAATGTTGGCTATCGAATTGGTATTTTCCAAAAACGCTTCACCAAAAACCATGATCTTTGACGAAGTTGATGCAGGAATAGGTGGCTCAGCAGCAATTGAAGTTGGAAAAAGATTGAAAGCGCTAGCAAAAAACCATCAAATTGTGGTTGTAACCCACTTGCCACAAGTAGCAGCATTCGCAGACAAACACTTCAAAGTCGAAAAAAGTGCCTCAGGAAATGTCACGACCTCAACAGTGATTGATCTAGACCAGGAAACCAGAATCAGTGAAATCGCCAGAATGATGGCCGGGTTAGAGGAATCTAGTTCAGCTCTAGAACACGCTAGGGAACTCATCGAACTTTCTGTAAGTAACTCGTAATAAGATGTAATCCCGTGGGGATAAAGGTTCAACATTTTGAACCAGCAAAAATCCACGGAGGTCAAATTGCCAGCAGGTAGTGTCAAACACATTTTCGTAACCGGTGGTGTTGCCTCATCTCTTGGTAAAGGTTTAACTGCTTCTTCTCTAGGAAATCTTTTAGTTTCCAGAGGTTTAAAAGTTACAATGCAAAAATTAGATCCATATTTAAATGTTGATCCAGGTACCATGAATCCCTTTCAACACGGTGAAGTGTTTGTGACCGAAGATGGCGGCGAAACCGATCTAGATGTTGGCCATTATGAAAGATTTTTGGACGTTGAATTATCTAAATCTGCCAACGTAACAACAGGTCAAGTTTATTCAACAGTTATCGCACGAGAAAGACGAGGCGAATATTTAGGTGACACAGTTCAAGTTATTCCACACATCACAAACGAAATAAAAGGTCGTATCCGTTCAATGGCAACAGCTGATGTGGATGTGGTGATTACTGAAATTGGTGGCACTGTTGGAGATATCGAATCACTACCATTTTTAGAATCGGTTAGACAAATAAGACATGAGATAGGCAGAGAAAATACTTTCTTTTTACACGTAAGTTTATTGCCCTACATTGGTCCATCTGGTGAACAAAAAACAAAACCAACCCAACATAGTGTGGCCACAATGCGAAGTATTGGTTTACAACCAGATGCAATTGTTTTGAGATCTGATCGTTTCGTGCCAGATAATATTAAGAAAAAGATTTCATTAATGTGTGATGTTGATCAAGAGGGAGTTGTAGCAGCCGTTGATGCACCAAGTATTTATGACATCCCAAGAGTTTTACACCGCGAAGGATTAGATGCATTCGTTATTCGCAGATTAGGTTTGCCATTTAGAGATGTTAATTGGAAAAGCTGGGATGCCCTACTGGAAAGAGTGCATAAACCTGCCCATCAGGTAACAGTTGGTTTGGTTGGAAAATATGTAGATCTACCCGATGCTTACCTTTCAGTCTCAGAAGCTTTAAGAGCTGGTGGTTTTGCAAATAATTCTAAAGTCACAATAAAATGGGTAGCTTCTGATGATTGTGCAACACCAGATGGAGCGAAAAAAGCTTTAGTAGATGTTGATGCAGTTTTAATTCCTGGAGGTTTTGGAGTTAGAGGCATTGAAGGAAAATTAGGGGCACTAACATACGCAAGATTAAATAAAATTCCTACATTAGGTATTTGCTTAGGTTTACAATGCATGGTGATTGAATACGCAAGAGAAGTTGCAGGCATGCCTGGTGCCTCATCATTAGAATTTGATGCCGATACAGCCTACCCAGTTATTGCCACGATGAATGAACAAAAAGATGTTGTTAGTGGAAAAAAAGATATGGGTGGCACAATGCGGTTGGGTAGCTATCAAGCAGATCTTGTCAAAGATTCAATTGTGGCCCAAGTTTATGGTAAAACCACAGTGCATGAAAGACATCGTCATCGCTATGAAGTCAACAATGAATACCGAGACAAACTAAGTGAACAGGGTTTAATATTTTCTGGCCTTTCACCTGATGGCAATCTAGTAGAATTTGTGGAACTAGATAAAACAGTTCATCCTTACTATGTTGCAACTCAAGCCCACCCTGAATTCAAATCTCGTCCTACCTCGGCACATCCCTTATTCACAGGACTTATTAAGGCTGTTTTAGATTCCCGGTGAACAAAAGGAACAGAATTTAGGTAGTATTAAAAGTCGTATTAATCGAAAACGAGGCCATAAATTGTTAGTCGGAATACCTAAAGAAGTTAAAAATAATGAATACCGGGTAGCGCTTGCGCCATCAGGTGTTGTTGAGTTTATTAAAAATGGTCATCATGTAATTATTGAAAAAAGTGCCGGAATCGGTTCAGCAATTAGTGACGAGGAATACAGAAACGCTGGAGCTAAAATTTTAGATACAGCAGACGAAATTTGGCAACAAGCCGAAATGATTATGAAAGTGAAAGAACCAATAGCAATTGAATACTCTAAAATGAGAAAAGATCAAATTTTATTTACATATCTCCATCTTGCCGCATCAAAAGAATGTACAGAAGCTTTAATCAAGTCTGGAACCACAGCAATTGCTTATGAAACAGTTGAATTAGAAAATCGCTCCTTGCCTTTGCTTGCTCCGATGTCAGAAGTAGCAGGTCGACTAGCCACCCAAGTTGGTGCTAATAGTTTGATGAAATTTCAAGGAGGAAGAGGTTTGTTGCTCGGAGGAGTTCCTGGAGTTAGAAAAGGCAAAGTAGTTGTAATTGGCGGTGGAGTTTCTGGATACCACGCTGCAGTTATGGCAGTTGGTTTACAAGCTGATGTAACAATTCTTGATAGAAACGTGGACAGATTAAAAGAACTAGATCAGATTTTTGATGGCAAAGTAGAAGTTTTAATGTCTAATGCTTTCGAGATTGAAAGATGTGTTCTGGAAGCCGACTTAGTCATCGGTGCAGTATTAGTACCAGGGGCTAAAGCTCCGAAATTAGTTTCAAATTATTTAGTAAAGAGAATGAAACCTGGTTCAGTTCTAGTTGATATTGCAATTGATCAAGGTGGATGCTTTGAAGATTCTCGTGCCACAACACACGATGATCCAACTTATAAAGTTCATGAATCAATTTTTTACTGTGTGGCAAATATGCCCGGATCTGTTCCAAATACTTCAACATATGCCTTAACAAATGTGACTTTGCCATATGCGTTGAAAATAGCTAACAAGGGTTGGCAACAAGCTCTAAGAGAAGATGAATCTTTGAGACTAGGGTTAAACACTCATCATGGTCAGATAACTTATAAAGCAGTTGCTGATGCTTTCAATCTCGAATATATTGCACCGGAGAAAACACTAGTTTCCTAATGGATATTAATAAAGCGATTCTGCTTTACTTAAATCATTTATCTACGGAACGAAATTTAGCAGCAAACACATTATCTAGTTACAAGAAAGATCTTGATAATTACGCGAATTGGTTGAACCTTAATCAACAAGACCTAACTAAGGTATTAGAAAAAGATATTCAAAAATTTTTAAGCTCGTTTCGAAAGAATCGTGCTGAAACTTCAGTTAATCGAATGATCGCTTCCGTCAGGGGATTGCACAAGTTCTTGATGCTTGAAAATCTTGTTAAAGATAATGCTGCAAAATATCTAGAAGTTGGTTCTAGAGCAATGAGACTTCCGAAAACAATTGATGCCCACACCATTATAAAGCTAATTGAAAGTATCCCTGCAGCAGAATCTGATGATGTGCGAAATAAATTAATATTCGAATTTTTGTATGGCACTGGCGCGAGAATAAGTGAACTAGTCAATATTGATCTTGAAGATATTGATGTTAATGATGATCTCATTAAAATACGTTTTGGAAAAGGTTCAAAACAAAGAATCGTT
>CALBND010000135.1 GCA_937896305.1 uncultured Actinomycetes bacterium | reverse complement strand
CCAGGTTCCTTGCTAGATGTTTCCTATAACCCTTGGCCATCAAAATTGGCTTTGGAATGGATCTTGCGTCGTGGTTTTGTCGTCTCAGGTTTAGAGATGTTATTGCACCAAGCAATAAGGCAATTTGAATTAATGACCAATGAGAAAGCTCCCGTAAAGCAGATGAGGGAGTCTATTTTTAAGAATTGAGGGCTGCGTTGATATCTCAACTGATACTTATTAATACCGCAGTATTTGTTCTCTGGATTGCGATTGTTGATTATAAAAAGTACTTGATTCCAAATCGATTATTACAATATTGTTTTTTATTTAATTTTACTTTAATTATCTTTGAAACCAGATTAGAATTTAAGACGTATTTTGAGATAGTTTCCTACAGCCTGATTTCGTTTATTTTCTATCTGCTTTTGTATTTTTTCTCTCAAAAAACTTTTGGTTTAGGTGATGTTAAATACAGTTTCGTTTTAAGCATTCCAGTGGCTTATTTATTTGACTATAGGGTTGTCCTAGATCTTCATTTGCTAGCTTTTGTCATAGGTGGGATTTGGGCTTTGTGGCTATTAATTTTTAAGAAAATTAACAAAAATCACACAATTGCTTTTGGACCCTTTATGTCACTTTCATATTTTTTGATAATCGCGCTTAATTTGTAGGGCGAAGCACCAAGTTGTGCGTTTGAGATGAAACAATAGATTTATGATTCGGTGGCTAACAGCAGGGGAATCCCATGGACCAGCTTTGGTTGCCACTATTGAAGGCTTGCCTGCAGGAATCCAAGTAACATCCACAGATTTTCAAGAAGATTTATCAAGAAGACGTCTTGGAGTTGGACGTGGAGCCAGACAAAAATTTGAAAAAGATGAAATTGAAATCTTGGGTGGCCTAAGACACGGTTTAAGTATTGGCTCACCAGTTGCTATCAAGATTGCTAATTCTGAATGGCCAAAATGGAATGAAGTAATGTCAGCAGACCCTGTTGATAAAAATATTTTGAAAGAATTGGCAAGAAACGCTCCCTTAACAAAACCGCGACCTGGTCATGCTGATTTAGTTGGCATGCAAAAATATGATTTCGATGACGCTCGAGATGTTTTAGAAAGAGCAAGTGCTCGTGAAACAGCAGCCAGAGTTGCATTAGGCGTATTAGCTAAGAAACTTCTGAACCAAGTTGGAAAAATAGAAATTTTAAGCCATGTTGTCCAATTAGGTAGCGTTAAAGTTCCCGAAGGCACGATTCCTACTCCAGGATCCTTAAATCAAATAGATGAAGATCCGGCACGTTGTTTCGATAAAGCTACAAGTGAAGAAATGCAAAAAGAAGTAGAAGCTGCACATAAAGATGGTGACACTTTAGGTGGAGTAGTAGAAGTAGTTGTTTATGGATTACCACCAGGTTTAGGTTCTTATGTTCACCACGATAGAAGAATTGATGCAAAATTAGCGGCAGCTTTAATGGGTATCCAAGCTATTAAAGGTGTTGAAGTAGGTGATGGATTTACAACAGCAGGCAGACGAGGGTCAAAAGCTCATGATGAAATTGTTAAAACTGATGATGGCGTAAAAAGATTGACGCACAGAGCAGGTGGAACAGAAGGTGGCATGACCACAGGTGAAGTATTAAGAGTTCGAGCTGCCATGAAACCAATTTCAACTGTGCCAAAAGCTTTGCAAACAATTGATACCTCAACAGGTGAAGCAACAAAAGCACATAATCAAAGATCAGATGTTTGCGCAGTTCCTGCAGCAGGAGTAATTGCTGAAGCAATGGTTGCTTTAGTTTTAGCTGATGCGTTGTTGGAAAAATTTGGTGGCGATTCAGTTTCTGAAACAAAAAGAAACTTTGATAACTATCTTGCGAATTTAAAGGTTCGCTAAATATGTCTCCCCGTTTAGTTTTTGTGGGAGCTCCCGGTTCAGGGAAGACAACCATAGGTAAAAGTGTTGCTATTCATTTAAAAATCGATTTTATTGACGTTGACTCAGAAATTGAAATGGATGAAAAAATGACCATTTCAGATATTTTTGTGCATAAGGGCGAAGCATACTTTAGAGAATTAGAAGTAAATAAAATTAAAGAACTGCTAATAAAATTTTCTGGAGTTTTATCTCTAGGCGGGGGAGCGATTCTAAATCAAGAAACTCGTGAGGCATTAGCAATCTCGCCAGTGGTTTGGCTACAAGTTTCACCAGGAGAAGCATCAAGTCGAGTGGGCATGGGACTTTCAAGACCAGTTCTGATGGGAAATGTTAGGTCAACACTTGTGAAACTATTGGAAGAACGAACTCCTTTATATGAAGAAGTGGCAGACTGGCAAATAGATACCACCGACAAAGAAATTGATGAAATAGTTCAAGAAGTTTTATTGCAAACAAGTGAGGTCAATTAAATGGGTGTATACAAAAAGATCACCGTAAATGCTGATGTGGCCTACGATGTTTTAGTTGGAAATGAATTACTAAATGAAATAACCAGTCAATTAGACGATTCAATAAATCAAGTAGCTATTATTTATCCAGCAAAAGTTTCAGCTATAGCTAAAAAAGTAAGCAGAATAGTTAAAAAATCTGGACAAAAAGTAATTGAGATCTCTATCCCTGATGCTGAGAATGCCAAAACAAGTAAAGTTTTAGAAAAATGTTGGGATAAATTAGGATCAGCAAAATTTACTCGCTCTGATCTAATAATTGGTGTGGGAGGTGGCGCAACTACTGATTTAGTTGGATTTGTGGCCGCAACTTGGCTTCGAGGAATTAAATTTATTTCAGTTTCCACCACCCTTTTAGGAATGGTTGATGCTGCAGTAGGTGGTAAAACTGGCATAAATACCAAGCATGGTAAAAATCTTGTTGGAGCTTTTTACAATCCAAGTTTAGTGCTTTGTGATATCGATAATTTAAAGAATTTAAAGAAATATGATTTCACAACAGGAATGGCCGAAGTTATTAAATGCGGATTCATTGCTGATGAAAGAATTCTTGAAATAATCGAAAAATATCCAGATGAATGTAAAAAATTCGACGGAATTGAAATACCTGAATTAATAGCTAGATCCATACAAGTTAAAGCTGAAGTAGTAGGCAAAGACTTCAGGGAAACATCTAGTTCTAAAACTGGTCGCGAGATTTTAAATTATGGTCACACTCTGGCTCATGCTATTGAGAAAATTGAAAACTATAAATGGCGTCATGGTGACGCAGTTTCTGTGGGCATGGTTTTTGCAGCGGAACTTGCACTAGCTGAATCACGCTTAAGCCCTGAGGTAGTTGAAAGACACAGAACTATTCTTTCCTCATTTGGTTTACCCATCAAATACAAAGATAAAAATTTCAAAAAAATTATCGAAATTATGGCTTTAGATAAAAAATCTCGGGGGGCAACGCTAAGATTTGTTATCTTGGAGGCAATTGCAAAGCCTGCTCGACTAGAAAATCCAAGTTTTAAAACACTAAGCACCGCATGGAAAAAGGTGACTAAATGACAAAAGTTTTGATCTTAAACGGCCCTAATTTACAAAGATTGGGAACCCGGGAGCCTGAAATTTATGGCACCGATACTTTTGCTGATTTAGAAAAATCTTGCCAAGAATTTGGAAAGAGTCTAGGTTTTGATATTGATTTTAGACAAACCGATGATGAAGCAACAATGATTAAATGGCTTCATGAAGCAGCTGATAATAAAATTCCAGTAGTGATAAATCCTGCAGCATTCACTCATTATTCGTATGCCCTGCGAGATGCTGCTGCCATGCACACAGCTCCTCTAATCGAAGTTCATATTTCTAATCCGATGAGCAGAGAAGACTTCAGACATTTCAGTGTCTTAGCTGGTGTGGCAAATGGAGCAATAGCTGGCTTTGGGATCAACAGCTATCAACTAGCATTGAGTGCCCTTAAAGAGTTAGTGAAATGAGTCAAGTGAAACCCGATTATCTTAAAAGACGCAATGGGTTAAGAGATATTTTTAAAGATTCTGGTGATGCTTCGGTTTTCATGGATCAGATAAGTGTTAGGTATTTAACAGGGTTTTCTGGTAGCAATGCAGCACTTTTCGTAGGCCAAAATCCAGAACAAGATCTTTTGATGACAGATCATCGATATACAGAACGAGCAAATACTGAATCTCCTGATATCAAAATTTTGATTGAAGGTGCCTTCTTTAAAGAATTATATAAATTGTTTGAGGAACATAAAATAAAAAAGATTGCAATCGATTCAACTAGATTAAATATCTCTCAAGGTGAAGCACTAGCAAATAAAGGTGCTATTGAGTTAGTGGGCACTGTTGAATTATTGGCACCATTACGATCTTTCAAAGATGAATATGAAATAGCTCAACTAAGAAAAGCTTGTGCGATTACCTCAGAAACTTTATGGTTTCTGATCAATGATTTGAGACCAGGTATGACTGAAAGACAAATTTCTAATCTTTTCCAAGAAGGAATTCTTAAACGAGGAGCAGATGGCTTAGCTTTTGAAACCATCGTGGCAAGTGGAGTAAACAGTGCAACACCTCATCACGAGCCAACAAATCGCCCTCTAGAAATTGGGGATATGGTCACCATTGATTGTGGTGCCAAAGTTAATGGTTATCACGCTGATATGACAAGGACTGTGTTTTTAGGTAGTTGCTCAGATTGGCAAAAAGAAATATATGATTTGGTCATGAATTCTCAAGAATTAGGCGTTAAAAAACTTGGCTTTGGGGTAAGTGGAGAAGAAGTAGATGAAGTTTGTCGAAAATATATTGAAGAGGGTAAACATGGTGAATATTTTGTGCATGGCACAGGTCACGGTGTTGGTTTAGAAATTCATGAGCCTACTTATGTATCTAAAGGTGTAAAGACTAAACTTGCCAAAGGAAGTTGTGTCACTGTTGAACCTGGAATTTATGTACCAGCTAAAGGTGGAGTGCGAATCGAAGATACGTGCTTGGTGACCGAAACTGGTGCAGAAATCCTGACAACAGGTTCTCACGAAATAATTGTTGTCGGTTAAGAAACTAAGAAGAAAATAGGGGCGAAACTGTGGCATCAACAAGTGATCTAAAAAACGGGGTAGTTCTTAACCTAGATGGTCAACTATGGAATGTGATTGACTTTCAACACGTTAAACCAGGTAAAGGTGGAGCATTCGTTAGAACCAAACTTAAAAATATCCTTAGCGGCAAAGTTGTCGATAGAACTTTCAACGCTGGGGTAAAACTTGAAACAGCACAAGTTGATAAAAGAGATATGCAATATTTATATAAAGATGGTGATGATTGGGTATTTATGGATACTGGCAATTATGATCAAATAACAATTAGCAATGCCACTGTAGGCGATGCTGCCAATTACATGCTAGAAAATCAAGAAGCAATGATTGCATTGCATGAAGGAAATCCACTTTATATTGAATTACCAGCAAACGTGGAATTAACTATTGAATACACCGAACCTGGTTTGCAAGGAGATAGATCAAGTGCTGGATCGAAAACGGCAAAGCTTGAAACTGGATTTGAGATTCAAGTTCCGCTATTTATCAATCAAGGTGAGAAAGTCCGAGTAGATACTCGAGACGGCTCCTACCTTGGTCGTGCCTAGATAGGTTTCGTTAAAAACTTATGAGTGCACGAAGTAAAGCACGCAAGCGTGCACTCGACACATTATTTGAAGTTGACTTAAGAGAAACAAGTATCCCATTAATTGTTCAAAGTGAAGAAAATGATGCAGAAGTTCTTAACTATTCAGATCAACTACTTCAAGGTGTAAAAAATAATCTAGTTGAAATAGATCAACTAATTAGTCAAAATTTGAAAGAATGGACCATCGATCGCATTCCCCGTGTGGATCGAAATATTTTGAGAATCGCAGTTTATGAATTAACACATGAAAAAAGTGTTCCAGCTGGAGTGGTGATCAGTGAGGCTGTTGCCTTAGCGGAATCTCTAAGTACTGATGAATCCGCAGCATTTGTGAATGGCACTTTAAGCAGTATCAATAAATCTCAAAATTAAATTTAATTGTGCCCCGAGTGAGATTCGAACTCACGCTGGTACGAGTTTGAGTCGTATGCCTCTGCCAGTTGGGCTACCGGGGCTAAGCGGTGATTGCCAAATGCAACTCTACGACACTGAAAGCCAAGAAATACACCTCGCCTAGGCTATGAACTATATGAAACCAAAACTTAGAGTTGTAATTGCCGAAGACGAAGCACTAATCCGCCTGGACTTAGTTGAGATGCTAACTGAAGCAGGCTATGAAATCGTTGGTCAGGCAGGTGATGGTCAAAAAGCTATTGAGTTAGCAGAAGAGCATAAACCTGATTTAGTAATCATGGATGTGAAGATGCCAATTTTAGATGGCATAAGTGCAGCAGAAAAAATAGCTTCAGCAAGAATTTCTCCAGTTGTGATTTTAACTGCGTTTAGTCAAAAAGATTTAGTTGAAAAAGCTCGTGATGCTGGAGCTATGGCATATTTAACAAAGCCATTTAGCATTGAAGATTTGATACCTACGATCGAATTAGCGGTTTCAAGATTTCAAGAAATAAAGCAACTAGATTCAGAAATTGTTGATTTAAAAGAACAATTATTGGTCAGAAAAGTTGTGGAAAAAGCTAAAGGTCTATTGATGACTAAATTGAATTTAACTGAACCAGAAGCCTTTAAGTGGATGCAAAAAACTGCTATGGATAAAAGGCGATCAATGCTTGAAGTTGGTAGTTTAGTTATTGATCAATACGAAAAGAATTAACCAGCACTTCCAAATAGTCGATCTCCGGCATCACCTAATCCAGGCACTATGTAACCTTTTTCATTCAATTTTTCATCCACCCCAGCAATAACAACAGTGAAATCAATATCGGCTGCAAGATTTTTTTTCAGGTGTTCAATTCCTTCAGGTGCTGCAAGCAAGCAGATAGCTGTTATTTTGCTGGCTTTAAGTTTGTGAACAGTCTCAGCAGCTTTTATGAGTGTGCCACCGGTTGCAAGCATTGGATCTAAAATAAATACGTGCCGATTTGATAAATCATTTGGCATGCGTTGAGCATAAGTTGTTACTTCTAAAGTTTCTTCGTTTCGAACAGCTCCTAGAAAACCTACTTCTGCTTGCGGCATTATTTTTAACATGCCATCTAATAGGCCAAGACCTGCTCTCAAAATTGGTAAAACCATTGGCACTGGTTGTTTGATTTCAACACCTTGTGTTGTGGTCACAGGGGTGGTGACTGTTATTTCAACTACTTCAATTTCTCTGGTCGCCTCATAGGCAAGTAAGTAAATAAGTTCCTCGGCTAGTTGTCGGAATCTGACCGAGCTGGTGTTTTTATCCCTTAATTCGGTTACTTTGGCATGGCATAGAGGGTGCTTTATCTCTATAACTCGCATATTTCCCTCTCAGGTTCTGGTAATAGTTACAATTTGGCAACAATTGTGTTCCAAATTGGAAGACTGAGTCCATCTTAGGTAAGATTTGTGAAAAGTTGGTCATTTTTGACTGATTTCTATAAACGAAAAATAAGGAGCGCAACACATGGTACGTACAACCAAGCTACGTTCAGTTTCTGCAATTGCAGCAGCTGGATTGCTCTTGGCTGCGTGCTCCAGTGGTAGCAGCGATACAGCTGCAAGCGACACCGGTGCTTGTGAGTTTCCAACTCTCAAAATCGGTTCATTGCTTCCACAAACTGGAGATCTCGCATTCCTAGGGCCGCCAGAATTTGCTGGTATTGATCTAGCACTTCAGGAAATCAACGCCGCAGGTGGCGTGTTAGGTGCAGATGTTGAGCACATTGTTGGTGACTCTGGTGATACCAGTACCAACATTGCTTCACAAACTGTAGACTCACACATCGCTGCAGGCGCATCAGTAATTTTCGGTGCTGCATCTTCAGGTGTATCACTAACAGTTATTGACAAAATCACTTCTGCAGGATTATTACAAATGTCTCCTGCAAATACATCACCTGCATTAACTACTTATGCAGATGACAATCTTTACTGGCGCGTTGCACCATCTGATGCGATGCAAGGACTAGTTCTTGCTGAACAAGCAGTTAAAGATGGTTTCACAAAAGCAGCAGCTATCGCTCGCCAAGATGCTTATGGTGAAGGTCTATTAAAGGCATTCTCCAAAAACTTCCAAGCAGCCGGTGGAACTGTTACCAGCGAAATTGTTTACGATCCAACAGCTGCATCATTTGAAGCAGAAGTTGCCGAAATCAAAGCTGGAGCACCAGAAGTTGTTGTTGTTATCACTTTCGAAGAAGGCGTAAAGCTGATCCAAGAAATGATCAAACAAGGTGTGGGTCCACAACAAGTGAAAGTTTACTTAGTTGACGGAAACCTATCTGCAACAGCATTTAAAGATTTCCCAGCAGGCACCATGAATGGTGTTCTAGGAACAGCTCCTTCAGGTGATTCTGATTTAACTGCTTTCAATGCAAAATTGGATTCAGTTAATGCAAATCTAGATGACTATACATATGGCGCACAGTCATATGACGGAGCAATCTTGTTAGCACTTGCAGCTGAAGCAGCTGGTTGTGCTGATGGTCGTTCATTGGCTGACAATCTTCCAGCAGTAGCAGCAGACGGCGAAAAGTGTACAACTTTTGCTGATTGCTTAGCTTTGTTGAAAGATGGAAAAGACATTGATTTCGACGGTGTAACTGGCCCACTTGAGTTCAACTCAGCTGGAGATCCAAAATACGCAACAATCGCTATCAACCAATACTCAAGCAACACTGAGTTTGCTGAAGTAGGTCGCGTAACCGGTGAAGTTCCTGCCAGTTAATTAATAGAAATATTAATTAAAAATAAAGGCCCTCGAGAAATCGAGGGCCTTTATTAATACGCAAGACATTTAGGATTTAGCTAAAGTTCCTAAATATAATTCAATAACTTTAGGATCATTTGCCAAGGAACGTCCAGTTCCGGTATAAGCATTTTGACCTTGATCTAGCACATAACCACGATCAACAATTTGTAGACAACGCGCTGCATTTTGTTCAACAATAATTACTGTCACACCTGTTTTGTTAATATCTTTAACACGAATAAATACTTCATCTTGTAGGGCAGGGGAGAGGCCAGCACTTGGTTCATCTAGCAAAATAACACTCGGGTTCATCATTAATGCTCTACCCATAGCAACCATTTGACGTTCACCACCTGAAAGTGACCCAGCTTTTTGTTTACGTCTATCTTTCAATGCTGGGAAAAGAGATGAAACTCTTTCAAAACTATCAACAAATTTACTTGGATCTTGGTAACAGCCCATTTCAAGATTTTCTTCAATGGTTAATGATGGAAAAACGTTATTGTTTTGTGGAACAAAACCGATGCTTCGTGTTACAAGTTCATCAGCACGCATATTTGTGATATTTTCACCGCGAAGTGTAACTTCACCAGACCAAACTTTAACTAAGCCAAAAAGTGCTTTCAATAAAGTTGATTTACCAGCACCATTGGGCCCGATAATACCAATTAATTCACCTTCGTTGGCATAAAGATCAGAACCATTAAGAATTGGTACGCCAGGAAAATATCCAGCAATTAAATTATCAGCTTTGATAAGTGCCTTAGCGGAATTATCTATATGTTCTTGATGTAAATCAGTTGTCATTTTTTGTTTCCTGTCGAAAGGGAATTACCATCTTCAGTTAAATTACTTTCGTGGTGAGAACCTAAATATGCATCAATAACACTTTTGTTCTTCATAACTTCACCAGGAGGACCTTCGGCAATAATTTTGCCTTGCGCCATCACGATAACCCAGTCACTAATGTCGTGCACCATGTCCATGTCGTGCTCCACAAAAAGGACTGTGGTTCCTTTGTCTCGGATGTCTTTGATGTGTCCTAAGAGACTTTGTTTCAAGGCAGGGTTTACCCCAGCCATTGGTTCATCCAACATGATGATTTCTGGGTTTAACATTAAGGCTCGAGCCATTTCTAATAATTTTCTTTGACCACCAGATAAGGAACCTGCAAAATCAGCTTTTTTTTCAAGCAAATTAAATCTTGCTAATACTTCTTCTGCCTGTTGGGTAACTTGGCTTTCTCTCTTTGCCCATAAGGGTTTAAAAAGTGCTGCAAATATTGATTCACCGATTTGGTTCTTAGCACCCAATCGAGCGTTATCAAGCACACTTAATCTAGATAGTGCTTTTGTTAATTGGAAAGTTCTAACCATACCTTTTTGAGCCAATTTATTTGGATTAACATTTGAAATATCATCTTTGTTGAAATACCATTTTCCTTCGTCAGCTTTATCAAAAGAGGTTAAAAGATTAAAGAAAGTACTTTTCCCAGCACCATTGGGTCCAATTAGGGCTGTGATGGCACCTCTTTGAATCTCTACATGGTTGACATCAACTGCTGTTAAACCACCAAATTTGCGCACAATTTTATCTGCCACAAGTATTGGATCTGGTTTTTTCACACCAGGAACTCGATCTAATTTAC
This sequence comes from uncultured Actinomycetes bacterium, assembly GCA_937896305.1. Classification (GTDB taxonomy): domain Bacteria; phylum Actinomycetota; class Actinomycetes; order S36-B12; family UBA5976; genus ATZT02. The sequence goes on along the minus strand of CALBND010000135.1, from coordinate 407 downwards.
TTAAAATATTTTGTATTTCTGTTTTATCGAATGTGTTATCGGCCATCTAATGCCAACTCCTTTCGATCTCCAAATATTCCTTGAGGTCTAAATATCATCAAGCACATCAATCCAACGCCCACGAAAATGAAACGAATTGGGCCAACTTGAGTTGAAGTTAAGAATGGAATTAAGCCAGCAGAAATTGTTTGATCCAAAGTTTGACCTATGAACACTAAAAGGAACCAGAAAATGATTGCACCCACGACTGGACCAAAAACTCTAGCTGCTCCACCAAGTAACAATATTGTGTAAGAGAAGAAAGTTACATCTGGAACATATGAATCTGGTTGAACAGATTGCGAAGCAATTGCAAACACAAAACCTGCAAATGTTCCAAGAACTCCACCCAGCATTAATGATTGCAT
>CALBND010000134.1 GCA_937896305.1 uncultured Actinomycetes bacterium | reverse complement strand
AGCTAAAAATTTAAGAATTGCACCTGCACCTTCGCCAATAGCATCTAAATTAAGTTCACGAGATTTTTCTCTCGCAGAAGCTAAAAAAGTATCTTCTGGAATAAAGGTTTGCGAAAAAGTCCAGTCAGCATCAGATGGGACCTGGGACATTTTTCCTCCTTTTCGCGTCTTTACCTTAAGGAAATCTTAGAACCTAGTAGGAATTGGCTTGGACTACCTGAAAGATTACTTGCTTGAATAGCATTAATAGTGGATACACCCTAAACTGATAAATAGAAGTTAAAAATTCCTCTAGGAAAGTAGTGGCTTAAACAAAAATGAGTGAAGATTCAATCCAAAAGACTTCAAGAAAACGAAAAAGAAAAAACACCCCACTTTCAGCTGTGGTTGTAATTTCACTTTTAGTTGGAGGAACCACCGGTGGAGCAGTGGGCTGGGTTGCATCTGATCTTGCAAATGGAGTTTCTGCCAATAGTGTTAAACAAGAAAATATAAATATTAATCCAGTAGACATCACCCCTGCTACTGAAACAGTTGCACAAATTGTGCAAAATGTTAGGCCAAGTGTGGTCAGTATAAGAGCTGAAGGAAACAGTGGAGCGGGAACTGGTTCAGGATTTATTTTCAAGCAAGATGGCTACATTGTCACAAATAATCACGTGGTGGCACCAGCAGATAATGGTGGAACCTTAACAGTTTACTTACAAGATAAAACTCCTTATAAAGCAAAACTAATTGGACGTAATGCTTCTTATGATTTAGCGGTAATCAAAATTGAGGCAAGTGGTTTAAAGCCAGTTTCAATTGGTAATTCAGATGCCTTAAATGTTGGTGACTTAACGGTTGCTTTTGGTTCCCCACTTGGTTTAACTGGAACTGTAACTGCAGGAATTGTTAGTGCTTTAAACAGACCAGTAACTGCTGGTGGACAAGATGATCAGTCATTTATTTCAGCAATTCAAACTGATGCTGCAATTAATCCAGGTAATTCTGGTGGCCCGTTAGTAAATGGGCAAGCACAAGTTGTTGGAGTTAACTCAGCAATTGCCACCCTTGGATCTGGTGGACAAACTGGAAGTATTGGTTTGGGTTTTGCAATTCCTGTTAATCAAGCCCAAAGAATTGTTACAGAAATTATTAATACTGGTAAATCAACAACACCTATTGCTGGCATAAGTATTGATTCAACTTTTGAAGGCGGAGGAGCAAAAGTTGCTGAAGTAGTAGCAGGTGGTGCTGCCTCTACAACAAACTTAAAAGCCGGAGAAGTTATTACTAAAATTAATGGTGAAATTGTTGAAGATTCAACCGAGTTAATTGTGGCAATTAGAAGAAATAATCCTGGTGATGTTATTACATTTACAGTTAAAGACTCAGCTGGAACATTAAGAGTTATTTCACTTACTTTAGGAAGTAGAGAAGAAAGCTAAAATTTAATTAGGTTGAATATTTAAATTCAATCCAATTAGGCCTCGAGGAGCTTTTGCTAGAGCATTTGCCATTGCAATTATTTCTTGAGCAGCAGGAGATTCTGGATTAGAAATAACTAGTGGTTCACCACTATCTCCACCTTCTCTTAAGCGCACATCAAATGGAACCTTGCCAAGTAAGGCAACTGCTTTGCCTAATTCTTCTGTTATTGCTTTGGCAACAGTTTCGCCTCCACCGTGACCAAATAGTTCCATAACTTCACCACATTTTGAACAAGTAACACCACTCATGTTTTCAATTACGCCACTTACTTTTTGGTTAGTTTGTTTGGCTAATGTTCCTGCACGAACTGCAACTTCTGCAGCACTTATTTGGGGAGTTGTAACAACAATAATTTCTGATTTAGGAACAAGTTGAGCAACACTAATTGCAACATCACCTGTTCCGGGAGGTAAATCAAGTAATAAAATATCTAAGTCTCCCCACCAAACATCTGTCATAAATTGTTCAACAGCTTTGTGAAGCATTGGTCCACGAAAAGCAATTGGTTGAGTTACTCCACCTGGTTTGAATGCCAACATCGAAATAATTCGAACACCATGTGCTAATTGCGGCATGATCATTCCTTCAACAACGGTGGGAGCATTTGTGACACCCATAATTCGAGGAATTGAATGACCATAAATATCGGCATCCAAAATTCCAACTGAGAGACCTTGTTGGGCAAAAGCAATCGCCAAGTTTGCTGTTATAGAAGATTTACCAACACCACCTTTGCCTGAAGCGATGGCATAAACCTTGGTTAGATTTTTTTCATTTGCAAAAGGATTATCTTTAACCGGTCCACGTAATTGTTCTTTTAATTTTTTTCTCTGTTCATCATTCATAACATCTAAAATGACTTGGGTGTTTGCATTCTCATCTACTTTAGAAACAGCACTTTTTACTCTGTTTACTATTTCTTCTCGCATGGGACAACCAGAAACAGTTAAATAGATTTGAACCTCAACGTCATTATTGGTCACAGAAACATCTTTAACCATACCAATTTCAGTTATTGGTCTTCTAATCTCTGGATCTTTAACAGTAGCAAGTGCTGCTAAAACGCTTTCTTTAGTTAAAGTCATTAATTATTTACCTGAATCTTTATTATTTTTTGGATCATAAAATTCATCTAATAGATCTCTTATTTCATTTTTAATAAAGTCTTTAGTTGCAACTTCATTTAGAGCTAGTCGAAGATCTGCTAGTTCGCGTGCTAAGAATTCGCTATCTGCCAAGAGTCGACTTGCTTGAGAGCGATCTTGGGCAATTTGGACTCGGTCTCGATCTGCCTGTCTGTTTTGTGCAAGCAAAATTAGTGGAGCGGCATAGGAGGCTTGCAAAGAAAGCATCAGTGTTAAAGCCAAGAATGGCCAGGCATCAACACGATATTCAATTGGACCAATTGTGTTCCACAAAACCCAAGCAGTAATTGCAACGCTCATTAACGCAATAAAGCGCCATGAACCAATATGTCTGGCAACTCTTTCACTTATTTCACCAAATCTTTCAGTGTCATAAGAACTTTTGAATTGAAAACCTCTGCTTCTTGGTTGATCTAAACGAGATCTATTTTGTCTTTTACTCATTTGATCACACCTTTTATTTCTTGATCTCGCCAGTCAGCAGGCAACATGTGATCTATAACGTCATCAACTGTTACTGCACCTAACAAACGATTTTCTGCATCGACAACTGGCAATGCAACTAAGTTGTAGGTGGCAAAATATCTTGTAACTTCTGCCAAAGTTGTGTTAGGACCAACTGGTTCAATTTCGATGTCAACCACACTTGAAACTAAAGTTCCAGGTGATTCACGAAGCAAACGTTGCATGTGTGCTACACCCAGTAATTTTCCAGTTGGTGTTTCTAATGGTTGGCGTACAACATAAACCTGACTTGCTAAAGATGGTGGTAATTCAGGATTTCTAATTGAAGCAAGTGCTTCTGCAACTGTGGCATCAGGTGCCAAGATAACTGGTTCAGTTGTCATCATTCCACCAGCTGTGTAATCACCGTAAGTTAAAAGTCGACGAAGATCATCTGCTTCTGATGGCTCCATTAACTCTAAATATTCTTCTGCTTTTTGTCTTGGTAATTCTTTCAATAAGTCTGCTGCATCATCTGGAGACATTTCTTCAATAACATCTGCGGCACGTTCTGTTTCAAGTTTTCCCACGATTGCTACACGTGTTTCTTCTGACATCTCTTCCAAAACATCTGCAAATCTTTCATCATCTAATTTAGAAACAACTTCAACTTGCTTATCAATCGAAAGATCAGCTAGATAGCTTGCAATATCTGGTGCGCGCATATCATTTAGTGAAGTCAAGACGGTATCTAATGATTGATTAGGACTTTGCAAAGTTAAACCTTCAACTTCACTCCAGTCGGCAAAAAACTTTTCGCCTCTTCTGGTAAATCTTGAGCCACTTCTTCTCAAATAAAGTTTAGAAATATGCCAATCTGCACCTGGTCTGCTTTGTTCCATTGACATGTCAAGCAAAGTAACTTCTTCGCCAGTTTTCTTTAATTTCATTTTTCTATCTAATAATTGACCAACAACTCTTGATTCAGATTCTTTTTGCTCAAACCGACGCATGTTTACAACACCAGTTGTAACAATTTGTCGTGCTTCAAATTCTGTAACTCTTGAAATTGGTAAAAATACTTGACGTCTTGGAGCAACTTCCACAACTAAACCAATAATTCTTGGTGGGTTATTTGAATGTCGTAAATGAACAATGGTGTCGCGAATCTTGCCCAGCTGATCACCCTGCGGATCGAAGACAGCTGTGCCATTAAGGCGGGATAAGTAGATACGGTCAGACACATGGAAATATTACTCCCGGTACGTGATTGACTACTTACACATATGAACGTTGTTCAAGCAAATAGTAAAAGTTCCAGGGATTTACTAATTCTGACCCTGGCCATATTGGCTATTTCTACTTCGGGTCCATTGATTGCAGTAACCGCTGCGCCAGCATTAGCCATTGCTTTCTGGAGATGTTTTCTAGGAGCTGCTGCCACAACACCTTTCGCATTTCGTCGAGGGTTTAAAAATATTTCAAAAAAATCACTACAAACTTCTTTGTTTGCAGGTTTTTTATTAGGAATACATTTCGCAGTTTGGATTCCCAGTTTGAGATTTACTACCGTGGCTGCATCAACTGCAATGGTGGCAACACAACCTGCTTGGGCTGTTTTATTTGCCAGAATGCGTGGAGAAGTATTTCCTAAAAAAGTTTATTTTGGAATTTTTATTGCCCTATCTGGAGCAATCTTGTTAACAGGTATTGATATCTCCCTTGATAGAAGAGCAGTGATCGGGGATCTTTTGGCTTTACTGGGTGCAATTTTTGCAGCACTATATGTGACTGTTGGTTCAAATGCTCGTGAAACTTTAACAACTTCGCAATACACATTTATTGCTTATTTTGCAGCAGCATTTTCACTATTACTGATTTGCTTTATAGGCGGAGTGCAATTAACTGGTTTTAGTAAAAAAGCGTGGATTTATATTTTGTTACTCACTCTTTTGGCTCAAATCCTGGGCCATACTTTGTTCAACATAACTTTAAGATCATTATCAGCAACTGTTGTGAGCATGGGAATTTTATTTGAGATGCCTGGATCAACAATTATTGCTGCAGTAGCGATTGGTCAAATTCCACCGTGGGAAACAATACCTGCCATTATATTATTAATGATCGGAATGTTTTTTGTTGTGACAGGTTATAAATCTAAATAGCTTTTAAAAACTTATCTAAGGCTAAAACTGTTTCTAATGGTTCTTCTCTGGCAGGGGAGTGACCTGCACCTGCAATTTCAACATAAGTTCCATTCAAAGTTTGTGCCATTTCTTTTTGTTGACTCAATGGCCAAATATCGTCATGGGCTCCACTTAAAACTAAAATCGGAATTCTATTAACACTCAAAGTTTTTTGAAATTCTTGGGCAACTGGGTGAATGTGCATTAAAAGAGTTGCCATAACTTTAATAGATAAGGGATTTGTATTATTCCATCTATTCCTTCGCCAAACTCGAACTTTTCTTGAAAACTTTCTATAACCAGAAAGTTTTTCAAAAATTGTTTTTAAGGCCCAGATAGTAGACATTTTGTATTTTGTTGTTGCTTCAACTAAACGGGGAAGTGCTCCCCATTTTTCTTTAGGCATCGGACCTGGTCCACTACACATCAATGTGATGCTGGCAAATGATTGAGTGGATTTGGTTGCAGCAACAGATGAAACTAAACCACCAAAAGAATGACCCACGACATGAATTGGTTCTGGAAATGAATTGGCAATATCAATTAAATCTTGGGCAAATAAATCAATAGAAAAAGCTGACTCATCAGTTGGCCCAAAACTAGAAGGTTGTCCTAGTTGATCAATGGCAAAACTATGCCAACCTAATTTCGCTAATTCTGGCAACATGGCCACAAAGTCTTCACGACTTCCTGAGAAACCGGGAACGAAAACAATTGTTCCGGCATGAATTGATTCAGGTTCGCAAACTAAAGCTCCAAGAAATCCTCTTGAGGTAGGAAGTTTTTTTTCAAAAACATTTACGGGATTAACTAAAAGCTGTTCTTGCACAATTAGCCAGCAAACCCTACTCGACGTTGTTCTGAGGCACCGATTTCAACAAAAGCTAAATACTTTCCTGGCACAAGAATTTTCTTACCTTTTTCATCAACTAAATTTAATAAAGTACCATTTTTAACAGCTGCTTCAACAGCTGCTGTTATTTCTTCAGCAGTGCTGGTTGTTTCAAAAACAATATCTCTTGCTACTTCTTGTACACCAATTCGAACTTCCATTTTTCTCAAATCTCCTAAAGTATCTTCCTTGAACATAAGACTATTGCCTTTTGACCTAGTTCGCATCATCCAGGTTTAAAGCAAGGCCTAGTGGTCTTATATGTTTATTATTTGTGATTGATACTCAGATTTTAACCAGCAAAGCCAAAGTCAGAATCAGGCGTCTTGGGAAGGAAAATACTGCCCCAGCATTGATGATTCATGGTTTAGGTGGTTCAGGGCATGAATGGTCAAGACTCTCAAAAATACTTGCAAATGATTTAGATTGTTTAGCACCAGATTTACCAGGTTTTGGAAAGTCAGATGCACTTACTACTGGAGACTTTTCCCCAAAAATTTATGCTCAAGTTTTAGCTGAAGTTGTCAAAAGTCAATTTGGAGAAAAGCAAGTACATTTATTTGGAAATTCTCACGGTGGATCTGTTGCATTACATTTTGCCCACCAGTTTCCTGAACTAACTAAATCTATAACTTTTATTTCTCCAGGGCTACCTGATTTGCTACCAAGATTGTCTGCAGCTCCAGTAATAATTGCAGCCATTCCTGGCGTGGGTGAAAAAATGATGGAAAAGTTTTTATCGCTTCCTTTAGCTGAGCAAGCAAAGGCAACCATCAAACAAAACTTTGCGGATAGAAAATATGGGGAGCAGATGTGGTTAAAAGAAATACTTTCCCAAATTGAATTACGAATTGATGTAAAAAAAGTTGAAGTAAATATTCTGGCCACATTAAGGGCTTTACTGGCAACATATTTTGATTTATCAGCTAGCAATCCTTGGAACCTAGCAAAATCAATAAATAAGCCTTCACTATTTATATATGGGGCTAAAGATAAATTGGTTCACCCAAGAGCAGCCAAAAAAGTGACCCGATATTTTTCTGACGCCAAGGTTTTATTGTTGCCCCAAGGGGGACATGTTTCACATATTGAGCATCCTGAACTGGTTCGAGAAGCTTTCTTGAAGCACCTCTTTCCAAACTGACTAAATTGAGAGTAATCTCAGGCATAGCCAATCGGGAGGACAGTTTCTAGATGAGTGCAAAAATTAATCAATCTGAAAGCGCACCTTTAAAAGTTTCACAACTTGAGCAAGATATTAAATCTGGCAAAATTGATACTGTCGTTGTTGGCATTACCGATATGCAAGGACGTTTGCAAGGTAAAAGAGTCCATGCTCCATTCTTTTTAAAAGACACCCTTAATCATGGAACCGAAGGTTGTAATTATTTATTAGCTGTTGATGTTGATATGAACACAGTTGCAGGTTATGCCATGTCTTCTTGGGATTCAGGTTATGGCGACATGGTGATGGCACCAGATTATGACACTTTGCGATACATCCCTTGGCTTCCTGGCACAGCAATGGTTTTAGCAGATTTACAAAAATTAGATCACACAGATGTCAATCCATCTCCTCGACAAATTCTAAAGAAACAAATAGATAGATTAAAAGAAATGAAATTAGTTCCCTACGTTGGAACTGAATTAGAATTCATTGTTTTCAAAGACACATTTGAGGAAGCTTGGGATAATGGTTACAAGGATTTAATTCCAGCAAACCAATACAACGTTGACTATTCACTACTTGGCACATCCAGAGTTGAAGGATTACTTCGAGCCATTCGCTTAGGTATGGATGGTGCTGGAATGGAAGTTGAGTCAGCAAAGGGTGAATGTAATTTAGGTCAACACGAAATTGCTTTCAGATTTACTAACGCTTTAACTACTGCTGATCAACATGTGATTTACAAACTAGGAGCAAAAGAAATAGCTTCTGACCAAGGTATGTCCTTAACCTTCATGGCTAAATTTAATGAACGCGAAGGAAACTCTTGCCATATACATTTATCTGTTCGTGGTTTAAATGATGAAGCAGTGATGGCCGATGACAAAGATCCACAAGGTTTAAGTGAATTAGCTAAATCATTTATGGCTGGACAATTGAAATACATGCGAGAAATGACTTTATTTTTTGCACCCAACATAAATTCTTATAAGAGATATGTTGAAGGATCTTTTGCTCCTACCGCTATGAAGTGGGGTCGAGACAATAGAACTTGTGCGATTCGTTTAGTTGGCAAAGGCCATTCCTTAAGATTTGAAAATCGAGTTCCAGGTGGAGATGTCAACCCTTACCTAGCAGAAGCTGCAATGATTGCTGCTGGAATTGCCGGGGTCGAAGAAGGTTTGAAACTAGAACCAGCTTTTGAAGGTAACGCCTATGTTTCAGATGCACCGAGAGTTCCAAGCACTTTAGAAAAAAGTGCTGAACTTTGGGCGCAAAGCCAGTTTGTAGAAAAAGTATTTGGTGCCGAAGTTAAACAACACTACCTAAACATGGCTAATATTGAGATTGCTGCATTCAATAAGAGTATTACCGATTGGGAAAGATTCCGTAGTTTCGAACGCATGTAAGTAAAGTTTTAAAACACTAAAAAGGAGTAATTTAAATTGACGACGCTGCATGATGTCATTTCACCAATAACTGAACAAAAAATTACTCAAGTTCCAGCAGCTTCAGCTGAAGAAACAGTAGCTGCTATCACCAAGGCCCAAAAAGCATTTGAGTCTTGGAAAAAAGTTACCCCAGCTGATCGCGCCAAATTATTAAGAAACTTTGCTAACAAAGTTGAAGAAAACATTGAAGTATTAGCAAAACTTGAAGTTGAAAATTCAGGTCACACCATAGGTAATGCTAGATGGGAAGCCAACAACGTTGTTAACGTTTTAAATTATTATGCGGGGGGCCCTGAAAGATTATTTGGCAGACAAATTCCTGTGCCAGGTGGCATTGATATGACATTTAGAGAACCAATTGGTGTGGTGGGAATTATTGTGCCCTGGAATTTTCCAATGCCAATTGCTGGTTGGGGTTTTGCACCAGCTCTTGCTGCAGGTTGCACCGTTGTTTTAAAACCTGCTGAAGTTACACCTCTAACAGCAATGAAGCTTGCTTCATTAGCACTTGAAGCAGGAATTCCTGAAAATGTTTTCCAAGTCATAACTGGTTCGGGCAGAATTGTGGGCGAAACAATTGTGCAAGATCCCAGAGTAAGAAAAATAGTTTTCACAGGCTCCACCGAAATTGGCACACAAATAATGGCAAAATGTGCGCCAAATGTAAAAAGAGTTACTTTGGAATTAGGTGGCAAATCAGCTAACGTAATTTTTGCCGATTCTGATTTAGAAAAAGCAGCAGCTGCTGCACCAGGTGCAGTATTTGATAACGCTGGTCAAGATTGTTGTGCCAGATCACGAATTCTGATTGAAAAATCAGCCTTCGATAAATTCATGCCCCTGTTTGAAAAATCAGTTAAAGCTTTTAAATGTGCTGATCCAAGTTTGGAAACAACCGAGATGGGTCCACTAATAACTAGTGCTCATCGTGACAAAGTTGCTTCCTATGTTGAGGAAAACCTAGTTGCTTTTAGAGGCAGTGCCCCAAGTGGTGCAGGGTTTTGGTTTCCACCAACTGTCTTGCATATCACTGATAGAAAACATCGCAGTTTATCTGAAGAAATATTTGGACCAATTGTTTCAGTAGTTACGTTTGAAGATGAAGCAGATGCAATCAAGTTGGCAAATGATTCTGAATTTGGTTTAAGTGGATCTATTTGGACTAACAACGGGGCCAAGGCAATCAGAGTTGCCAGAGGAATTGAAAGTGGAAACCTTTCAGTTAACTCTCATTCTTCAGTTCGTTATTGGACCCCCTTTGGTGGTTTCAAAAAATCAGGTTTGGGACGCGAGTTAGGGCCAGATGCTCTAAATGCGTTTACC
>CALBND010000133.1 GCA_937896305.1 uncultured Actinomycetes bacterium | reverse complement strand
CTCCCACCTACTAGATCGCTTGAAAGATCTTTCGGGTTCAGAGTTAGTGGTTGTTAGAAGTCTATTAACGCCACAGTTCTAAGCGTGTGCCACGAATTGTCTATTTTTATTCGTGGGGACTGCCAACAAAGGAGTAAGTATCAGCGTCGAACCTCTAATAAATGATCGGATTCGCGTTCCAGAAGTGAGACTTGTTGGACCAAACGGGGAACAAATCGGAGTCACTCGAATTGAAGAAGCAATTCGTTTAGCTCAAGAAAATGATTTAGATCTCGTTGAAGTAGCACCAGAAGCAAAGCCACCAGTGGCAAAGATTATGGACTACGGAAAGTTCAAGTATCAGGAGGCACTAAAGGCACGTGAAAACAAACGCAGTCAAGTTAATGCGGTTGTTAAGGAAATGAAACTCCGACCATCTATTGAAAATCACGACTATGAAACCAAAAAGAATCATATAGAAAGATTCCTTCTTGGTGGAGACAAAGTCAAAGTGACAATCATGTTTCGAGGACGTGAGCAATCAAGACCAGAAATGGGTTATCGATTACTAGCACGTTTGGCTGAAGATTTAGTCAACGTGTGTGTCGTTGAATTTGCACCCAAGCAAGATGGTCGAAATATGGTCATGGTTTTGGCGCCCAATAGAAAAAAATCAGACGCTGTCAAGGCTAAACAGGTAGCGAAAGAAAAAGCTAAAGATACTGAAAAATTAGAACAGAAGGATAAATAATGCCAAAGATGAAGACACACAGTGGTGCCAAAAAAAGATTTAAAAAAACTGGCACAGGAAAAATTATGCACGAAAGAGCGGGTCGCCGTCATTTGTTGGAAGCTAAGTCAAGTAAAAGAACTAGACGACTTGCTTCTGAAGAAGTTCTAGCTCCAGGTGATGCTAAAAAAGCAAAACGCATGTTGGGTCTGCGCTAACTCTAATTTTGAAGGGAAAGGAAAAAGAAAATGGCACGTGTAAAAAGAGCAGTTAACGCACACAAAAAACGTCGCGTTGTTATGGAAGAAGCAAAAGGGTACAGAGGACAACGTTCTCGTTTGTATCGAAAAGCTAAAGAACAGATATTGCATTCACGCGTATATGCATTCAATGATCGTCGTGAAAGAAAAGGTGATTTCAGAAGACTTTGGATCACTCGTATCAATGCGGCAGTTCGCGAAAATGGTTTGACATATAACCGTTTCATCCAAGGACTAAGCGTTGCTGGTATTGAGGTTGATCGCCGCATGTTAAGTGATATGGCGACAAACGATCCACAAGCATTCAAAGCCATTGTTGACGTAGCTCGTTCAGCAGTTGTCAAAGCATCATAACTACGAAACTTTGAAGTCGACCGAAGAAAATGTTTTAACAATTCGGTCGACCAAGGTTTCAAGAGCTCTTGATCTACTAAACAAAAAAGACAGAGAAGAAAGAGCTGAATTTTTAGTTGAAGGCTCCCATGCTGTCGAAGAAGTTGTAGATGCAAATCTAGCTAAACAAATCTTTGTCACTCGAAATTTTGCCAGAGCAAATAATGAATTACTCAGCAAGGCAGCAAGTAAGCGAATATCAATCTTTGAAACAGAAGACATAGCAGTAGAAAAACTTAGCGACACTTTAAGTCCACAAGGTATTGTCGCCGTAGCAGATTTAGTTGTCACAGAATTAGAAGAACAAGATCTTATCGATTCTAGTTTTATTGCTGTTCTTTCAAACGTTAGAGATCCTGGAAACGCTGGTGCCATAATTCGAGTTGCCGATGCTGCTGGGGCCGACTTGGTTATTTTTGCTGGCACAAGTGTTGATCCGCATAATGGAAAAGTAGTACGAGCAAGTGCGGGAAGTATCTTTAACTTAAAAATTCGCAAAAACAAACAAGTATCAGAAGTGCTACAAAATGTTAATGATCTAGGCTTCAACGTTTATATTGCAGATGGTCAGGCAGAAAAAAATTGGGCAAATATTGATTTGAAAAATAAGCATGTTTGGGTGTTTGGCAATGAGGCTTGGGGAGTCTCAGATGAAGATGCTCCAGTCGGGGAAAGGGTCTCAATCCCTATTTTCGGAAAAGCCGAATCCTTAAATGTAGCCACAGCTGCAGCACTTTGTCTCTATGAATCGGCTAAATCAATACACAGCAAATAGAATGAATTCAGACATAATATGAGAATGAACGATTCGAATTGGAAGGCTAGCTAAGAATGGTGAATTCAGATAATTCAAATCAATTAAGTTCAACAGCCATTCAAGAAGCACTCAGTGATGCATTAAAAGCCATAGAATCGGCACAAAGTTTAGATCAATTAAAAGACATAAGAATAAATCATGCCGGTGATAAATCACCAATAGCACTTGCCAATCGTGAGATTGGTAATTTAACAGGTCCTGAAAAAGCTGACGCGGGTAAAAGAATTGGTGAAGCAAGGAATTCAATCAAGAACGCTTTAGATGATAAAAATGCAGATTTACTTATAAAAAGAGAAAATGAAATCTTAATATCTGAAAAAGTAGATGTTACTCAAGTATTAGCAAATGCGAAGACTAATTCTTTTCTAACAGGAGCAAGACATCCTTTAACAACAATTGCAGAACAAATTAGTGATGTTTTTATTGCTATGGGCTATGAAGTAGCAACTGGACCTGAAGCAGAAGCTGAATGGTTCAATTTTGATTCCTTAAATATTTCACCTGATCATCCCTCAAGAAGCCCTTCTGACACATTTTATGTTGAATCATTTGATTCAGGAGTGGTTTTAAGAACTCAAACTTCTCCAGTCCAAATGAGGACAATGCTTGAAAAAAAACCACCGATTTATGTTATTGCCCCCGGAAAAGTATTTAGGACAGATGAATTAGATGCAACGCATACCCCTGTATTTCACCAAGTCGAAGGTTTGGCTGTTGATGAAAATCTAACAATGGCCAATCTAAAAGGAACGCTAGATCATCTTGCAAAAAGTATGTTTGGGGAAAACGTAGAAACCAGATTCAGACCATCATATTTCCCATTTACTGAACCAAGTGCTGAATTAGATTTGAGATGTTTTGTGTGTAGTCAACGAGATAGTGCTTCAAAGAAGGAATGTAAAACGTGTAGGGGCGAAGGCTGGATTGAATGGGGTGGCTGCGGCATGGTCAATCCTAATGTTTTAGAGACAGCAGGGATTAACTCTAAGAAATATTCTGGATTTGCATTTGGCATGGGGCTAGAAAGAACCTTGATGTTTAGACATGGCATAACTGACATGCATGATTTGGTTGAAGCCGATATTCGATTTACATCTGCTTTTGGGTTAGGAATTTAGAAATGAAATTACCTATTTCTTGGTTAGCTGAGTATGCAGCATTTCCTAAAAAAATTGGGCCAAATGAAATCGTAGCTAAATTAGTAGATTTGGGATTTGAAGTAGAAGGCGTAGAAACTTTTGGCGATGTCTCAGGAAAAATTATTGTGGGAAAAGTAGAAAAGATCGAGACATTAACAGAATTCAAAAAACCAATTAGATATTGTCATGTCAACGTTGGATCCAAAATTAATGAAATAATTTGCGGGGCGCAAAATTTTGTTGAAGGAGATTTAGTTGTCGTTGCCTTACCTGGAACAAGACTTCCTGGTGATTTTGTTATCTCTGAGAGAGAAACTTATGGCAAAGTCTCTCAAGGCATGATTTGTTCAGCCAAAGAAATTGGTTTCGGAGAAAGTCACGAAGAAATTCTTGTCCTACCTTCTGGTTTAAAGGTTGGTAGTGATTTGAGTGAGACTCTTGGACTTGGAGAAACTGTTCTCGATATAGCTGTTTTGCCGGACCGAGGTTATGCGATGAGTGTTAGAGGTATTGCTCGGGAGTTAGCTAGTGCTTTTGGTGTGAAATTCCGTGACCCGGCTAATTTCAAACAAATTAATATTAAAAAATCAAGTAATTTTATAGCGGGTATCAAAACTGAATTTGCTTCCAAGATCTCCCTGATCAAGATGAAGAATTACAACGTGGGTTCAAAAACACCAATATTTATGCAGAAGAGACTAAATCAGTGCGGGTATCGATCAATATCTTTACCTGTTGATATAACAAATTATTTGATGATTGAATTAGGTCAACCTTTGCATGCATTTGATGCAGATAAAGTTGCTGGAAATATCTCAATTAGAAATGCTAAACCTGGTGAAGAAATAGAATCTCTTGATCACATTAAACGTAAGCTTACGATAGAAGACCTAGTGATAGCGGATTCTAAAAAAGCCTTATCGGTTGCTGGGGTTATGGGTGGACTTGAAAGTGAAATTTCTGAGACCACCAAAAATATAATTATAGAGTCAGCTATTTTTGATCGTGCAACAGTTAGTAAGACTGCTCGTTCGCTTAAGTTACCAAGTGAAGCTAGTAAGAGGTTTGAAAGAGGAACGGATCCGCAAATAAACGAGGTAGCTGCTAATAAAGCAGCACAACTATTAGCTAAATATGGTAATGCAGAAACAGTTGCAATAACTTCTGCTAAGAAAAGTGTAAAAATAAAATCTATAAAATTTGATATAAAGGAAGTTTTAAGGCTTATTGGTATAGATATTGATAAGAAAGTAATAGATAAAATATTTAAGGATCTGGGGATCAAAGTTACCAAGAACGGTAATTCCTGGAATGTATCACCACCTTCATGGAGACATGACTTATTGATGCCAGCTGATCTGGTTGAGGAAATTATCCGAATTTACGGATATAACAAGATTCCAAGTGTTTTACCCAAATCTAATATTGGTCAAGGACTATCACCAACCCAAAAGATTGAAAGATCAATT
>CALBND010000132.1 GCA_937896305.1 uncultured Actinomycetes bacterium | reverse complement strand
TGGACCAACTTGTCCATCAACTTCTCCAGCAATTACTCTGATTAAAACTCCACCATCAGGAGAAGTTAATAGTTTTACATCTTTAGCTCTTAAATCTTGGTAAGCAGGTTTGCTCCATTTTTTGCTCGCTGGAAGATTTACCCATAATTGAAAACCGTGAAATAAACCACCTGAAACAACTAAATGTTCTGGGGGAGTTTCAATATGTAAGATTCCAGCTCCAGCAGTCATCCATTGGGTGTCACCATCACTAATAGTTCCACCACCACCGTGATTGTCGTAATGATCAAAAATTCCATCAATAATGTAGGTAACAGTTTCAAAACCGCGATGTGGATGCCAAGGAGTTCCCTTTGGTTCTCCTGGTGAATATTCAACTTCACCCATTTGATCAAGGTGGATAAATGGATCAAGATCAGTCATTACTACACCTTGGAATGCTCTTCTAACTGGAAAACCTTCTCCTTCATAGCCTTGGGGAGCAGTTGTTACTTTCACAACTTTTCGCACACTGGCATCAAAACGTGTAACTACTCTTGGAAGAACAGTGATGTCACTGACGGTTACAGCTGGCATGTGAAGGGTTTCTTTCTTTTTTGAGCAAGATTGGATTAAAAAACCAATACTTGCTTTCTTATAATCAATTCTAGATTCCTCAACCCAAGTTGGCAACTTTAAGTCATAAATTGAGCAGTAATTCAAAGATTTTTGAGTACTTTTCACTCAATTTAGACGACTTCAAACTGCTACACTTTTGCCATGAAATCAAAACTTTTAATCTCCCTAGCTCTCATAGTGGTTACTGTTACCGCTGTTTTATCTCTATTTCTAAATATGGGGGGCAGTAAAGAAATTGTTGTCACCCACGGAGTTGTTTCACCTACTTCTACTATTGGAAGTGGCATTGGAACTGTTAGAACTTTTAATATTCCCATAATTGTTGATGGGGTAAGTGAAATTGATAATTATCTAGTAGGAACTTTGAGCACTTTGGCTGAAGGAGTTAAAGGTGATCAAGAGTTAAGAAGTTCAAATTTGATATTTGTTTTCAAGGAAGAAGCAAATCAAATTGTGCTGGGAGGAATTTCTTTATACCCAGCAGCTGGTGCCACAATTGCTATTGGAGTTGAAACCATTAGACCAATAATTGGTGGCTCTGGAACTTATGAAGGTGTGACTGGTCAAGTTGTTTCTAAAAACTTAGGCGATGACGGATGGTCACACGTCTTACAAATAAAACTTCC
>CALBND010000131.1 GCA_937896305.1 uncultured Actinomycetes bacterium | reverse complement strand
GAGTAGTGGATCGAGTCTTTGGTGGAGTTGGATTAAGGCGTGGCAGGAGAGATCCAAACTCTTTACAAGTTGGAGAAACTTTAGATTTTTGGCGAGTGGAAGAAAGAATTCCGAATCAATTATTAAGACTTAGAGCAGAAATGACAATGCCAGGAAAAGCATGGCTGGAATTTAATATCGAAGCAGTTGGAGACAATAAATCAAAATTAACCCAACGAGCAATTTTTTACCCTAAAGGTTTAGCAGGTCATGCTTATTGGTGGTCAATCTTGCCATTTCACGGTTTAGTTTTTCCAGGAATGTGTAAAAACATTGGAAAAGCAGCAATGGAAATTGCTAAATAATTTAACTATTTACCCTGCTGATTAATACGGCCCTTGCCTTGATGTAATCTTTGAATTAATGAAAAACACACTCGTGGTTATTAGCGAGCGCGTAGGCTAGCAAGATTTAGCCCTCGCGCCTCCCTCCGTTTGCCCTCAAAAGGCCGGGGGGTTTTTTAGTGGGCTAAGAGCAACTGAAAGAATTGAAGAATACTTGTAACAAAGAATTCTTCCCCTACCAAGAAGGAAACTTAATGGCCGAAATAACAGGTGCCCAAAGTTTGATCCAAGCATTGGAATCAGCTGGCGTTGACACGGTCTTTGGAATTCCTGGTGGAGCAATTCTTCCCGCATATGACCCAATGATGGATTCAAAAAAAGTTCGACACATATTAGTTAGACATGAACAAGGTGCAGGACATGCTGCTGAAGGTTATGCACTTGCAACAGGACGTGTTGGTGTTTGTATGGCAACTAGTGGACCGGGTGCCACAAACTTAGTAACACCAATTGCTGATGCACATATGGATTCTGTTCCTATGGTTGCAATCACTGGACAAGTTCCATCAAATGCAATTGGAACAGATGCTTTCCAAGAAGCAGATATTAGAGGAATTACGTTCCCAATTACCAAACACAATTATTTAGTAACAAATGCTGATGAAATACCTCGAGCAATCGCTGAAGCGTTTCATCTGGCCTCAACTGGTAGACCAGGTCCAGTGTTGGTTGATATTTCAAAAGATGCACTCAATGCTAAAACAACTTTTAATTGGCCACCGGTTATGCAATTGCCCGGTTATCACCCAACCACTAAACCAAATTCCAAAAGAGTTAAAGAAGCTGCTGAAAGAATTATTGCTGCCAAAAAACCAGTCCTTTATGTTGGCGGCGGAGTTATAAAAGCTAATGCTGCGAAAGAACTATTTCAATTAGCAGAGTTAACTCAAATTCCAGTTGTTACAACATTGATGGCAAGAGGTGCTTTCCCTGACTCACATCCACAACATTTAGGTATGCCAGGTATGCACGGTACTGTTGCGGCAGTTGGTTCTTTGCAACAAAGTGACTTACTAATTGCACTTGGTACACGTTTTGATGATCGAGTAACTGGTCAACTTTCTTCATTTGCCCCAGATGCAGATGTAATCCATGTTGACATAGATCCCGCAGAAATAGGTAAAAATAGATTTGCCCACGTACCAATTGTGGGTGATGCTAAAGAAACCATAATTGAACTAATAGCTTTTATAAAAGATGAACATAAAGCAGGTCGCATAGGAAATTATGAAGCCTGGTGGGCGGACTTAAATAGATTAAGAACTGAATATCCACTTGGCTACGATCATCCAACTGATGGTTCTTTGTCACCCCAGTATGTAATTGAAAGAATCGGTGCCATCACTGGACCAGATGCGCTATATGCAGCAGGTGTTGGTCAACATCAAATGTGGGCTGCTCAATTTGTGAAATATGAAAAACCAGGAACATGGCTAAATTCTGGTGGTCTTGGAACAATGGGTTTTGCAATTCCTGCAGCTATGGGTGCCAAAGTAGGAGCACCAGATAAAACAGTGTGGGCTATCGATGGTGATGGTTGCTTCCAGATGACTAACCAAGAATTAGCAACTTGCACTATTAATAATATTCCAATAAAAGTTGGTTTGATAAATAACAATGCCCTAGGCATGGTTAGACAATGGCAATCATTGTTTTATAACAACAGATATTCCAATACTGATTTACACACCAACAGAATTCCAGACTTCGTGAAATTAGCTGACGCTTATGGAGCACATGGATTACGTTGCGAAAGCAAAGATGAAGTAGATACCATAATCGAGAAAGCACTTTCCTTAAATGATGCGCCAGTGGTAATAGATTTTGTGGTACATAAAGATGCCATGGTTTGGCCAATGGTTGCTGCTGGAATGAGTAACTCTGAAATAAAATTTGCTCGCGATATGGCTCCACAATGGATGAGAAGTGATGACGAATGAGTAGACACACTTTAAGTGTTTTAGTGGAAGATCAGCCAGGTGTTTTAGCCAGGATTGCAAGTTTATTTGCTCGCCGTGGTTTCAACATCGAATCACTTGCAGTAGGACCAACTGAAGCATCTGGAATTTCTCGTATGACAATTGTGGTTAATGTTGATCAATCCCCGTTGGAGCAAGTTACCAAACAATTAAATAAGTTAATCAATGTTCTTAAAATTGTGGAACTAGATAACACCGCAGCAGTGCAAAGAGAGTTGTTGCTAGTAAAAGTTAAAGCTGATGCTAATTCTAGATCCAAGATTTTAGAAATAGTTTCACTTTTCAGAGCCAAGGTAGTCGATGTGGCACCAGATGCCATCACCATTGAGGCCACTGGAAATCACGAAAAGATTCAAGCTCTCCTAATTTCATTAGAAGAATTTGGAATCAAAGAGCTAGTTCAGTCAGGCATGGTGGCAGTGGGACGCGGAGCTAAAGCCGTATCTGAGCGTTCATTACGCTCTAGCTAGAACCTAAATAACCAATATAACCGAAAAGAAAGTAGATCAAGATGGCTGAAATGTTTTATGAAAAAGATGCAGATATTTCTATTCTCCAAAATCGCAAAGTTGCTGTGATTGGTTACGGTTCGCAAGGTCATGCTCATTCTTTAAATTTGCGCGATTCCGGTATTGATGTTCGTGTTGGCTTGAAAGAAGGATCTTTAAGTAAAGCCAAAGCAGAACAAGAAGGACTAAGAGTTGTAAGTGTTGCTCAAGCTGCGCAAGAAGCAGATGTAATCATGATTTTGGCACCAGATCATTTACAAAGACACATTTATACAGAATCAATTGAACCAAATTTAACTGAAGGTAAAGCATTGTTCTTTGGTCACGGTTTCAATATACGTTTTGGTTACATTAAGCCTCCAAAAAATGTTGATGTTTGTATGGTGGCACCAAAAGGTCCAGGACATTTAGTAAGACGCGAATACACAAACGGTCGAGGCGTTCCAGTGATTGTGGCAGTAGAACAAGACGCCACAGGGACTGCTTGGGCATTGGCTCTTTCTTATGCCAGAGCAATTGGTGGACTAAGAGCAGGTGGAATTAAAACAACTTTCACCGAAGAAACAGAAACTGATTTATTTGGAGAACAAGCAGTTTTGTGTGGTGGTACTTCTGCCTTAGTGCAAGCAGGATTCGAAACATTAGTAAATGCTGGTTATCAACCAGAAGTTGCATATTTTGAATGTTTGCATGAATTAAAACTAATTGTCGATCTTATGTATGAAGGCGGATTATCAAAAATGCGTTGGTCGGTTTCTGACACCGCAGAATATGGCGACTATGTTTCTGGTCCAAAAATCATCAATAAGAAGACTAAGAAGAGAATGAAGAAAATCTTGTCTGAAATCCAAGATGGTTCTTTTGCTAAAAGATTTATTGATGATCAAGAAAATGGCGCAAAAGAGTTCAAGAAGTTTAGAACTGAGGGCGAAGGCTTAAAAATCGAAGAAGTTGGTAAAAAACTTCGTGGCCTTATGGCGTGGGTCTCATCTTCCAAAGATGACTACTCAGGAAAAGTCTCTCGCTAAGTAATCACAACTAGCCAAATTGGCCCACTTGCCTAAACTTAGGTAAGTGGGCCAACATATTTCAAGACTTCCTAAGCCAGAAAAGATTTGCGTTACCTGTCAGCGAAAAATGCAGTGGCGAAAAGCCTGGGCTAAGAATTGGGATGAAGTTAAATACTGCTCAGACTCATGTCGCCGAAAAAAAACTAATCACTAGACTAATTTTATGACAAAGCCTGTGGTATTAATTGCAGAAGAGCTTTCACCTGCCACAGTTCATGCACTGGGTTCTGAATTTGAAATAAGAAATTGCGATGGAACTAATAGAGAAGAATTATTAAAAGCTATTGCAGATGCAGATGCACTTTTGGTGCGTTCTGCCACAAAAGTTGATGAAGAAGTTTTTAAGAATGCTAAGAGTTTAAAAGTAGTAGCAAGAGCTGGCGTTGGTCTAGATAACGTTGATGTGGCAGCTGCCACTTATGCCGGAGTAATGGTTGTTAATGCTCCAACTAGCAACATAACTTCTGCTGCTGAATTAGCAGTTTCATTGCTATTGGCTACTGCTAGAAATATTGTGCCAGCAAACTTTGCTCTAAAAAATGGTGAGTGGAAAAGAAGTAAATATACCGGAATTGAACTATCAGAAAAAACAATTGGCATTGTGGGATTGGGTCGTATTGGAGTTTTAGTTGCTCAAAGATTAAGTGGTTTTGGAGTTAATTTAATTGCTTATGATCCTTATGTGCAACCTGCTAAAGCTGCTAGTTATAACGTAAAAATGGTTTCTTTAGATGATTTGTTGGAACAAAGTGATTTTATTACTGTGCATTTACCAAAAACTGCTGAAACAGCTGGATTAATTGGTGAAGAAGCCTTAAAAAAAGTTAAACCAAGTGTGAGAATTATTAATGCTGCACGTGGTGGCATTGTTGATGAAACAGCACTTTTTAACGCTCTTAAAGAGGGAAGAGTTGCTGGTGCAGGACTAGATGTTTACTCAAGTGAACCTTGCACAGATTCACCACTATTTGCACTCGATCAAGTTGTGGCAACTCCACATTTAGGTGCCTCAACTGATGAAGCCCAAGAAAAAGCAGGAATTGCTGTAGCAAAATCTGTGCGTCTTGCCTTGAGTGGGGAATTAGTTCCAGATGCTGTAAATGTCAGTGGTGGAGCAATTGCAAAATCAGTGAGACCACTTCTACCTTTGGTAGAAGATTTAGGTCGAATTGCTGCTGGATTAGTGCATGAATCAATTATTAGAGTTCATGTTGAAGTTCAAGGTGAAGTTGTTGATAATGATCTAAAAATTCTAGAAACCTCTGCATTAAAAGGTTTACTTACTCAATTAATTAGCGAACCAGTTTCATATGTAAATGCCCCAAATCTTGCTAAAGACAGAGGCATCGAAACTTCACTTCATGGCACACCTGAAAGCCTTGATCACAAAGTAAAAATCACAGTTGAGGTTACAACAACTAATGGTGAAGTTGCATCAGCTTCAGGAACAGTAGTTGGTCAGCAATCATTAATTAAATTAGTTGGTATTGATAAATATGATCTTGATGTGGCAATAAGTGAAAATATGGCATTTATTAAATATGGTGATCGACCAGGCATGATGGGTATAGTTGGTGGAATTTTAGGTAAAGCAAATATAAATATTGCTAACTTGCAACTTTCTAGAGACACTAAAGGTGGTAATGCCTTAATTGCTTTAACTGTTGACTCACAAATTCCAATGGATGTATTAAATGAAATTTCAAGTGCAATGCAAGCTTCGTTTGCTAGGGCAGTTAATTTAAATTAACGAACATTTCTGTTCAAGGCACTAATTATTGCCTTGAGAGAAGATGTCACGATACTTGGATCAATTCCCACACCCCATAAAATTTTGCCATCAACTAAACATTCCAAATAAGCAGCAGCTTGCGCATCGCCACCTGAAGCTAGGGCATGTTCGTGATAATCCAAAACTTTCAACTCAAGTCCATGACTTGATAGTGCTTGGCAAAATGCAGCAATTGGTCCATTTCCTACACCTTTGATTGCAACTTCTTTACCATTTTCTTTAATGGTTGCACTTAAGGTTGTATCGCCATCAACTGCTGAATCTTGTGCAACCGAGACCAAAGAATATTTACCCCAAGATTTAGCAGGATTTGGTAAGTATTCATCTTGAAACACTTCCCACATTTGAGTAGGACTAACTTCGCCACCTTCTGAGTCAGTTACTTTTTGCACAACCTGGCTAAATTCAATTTGTAACTTTCTTGGTAAATCAAGTTGGTGTTCAGTCTTCATAATGTAGGCAACCCCACCTTTGCCTGATTGTGAATTGACACGAATTACTGCTTCATAGGTTCTGCCAACATCTTTTGGATCAATTGGTAGATAGGGAACATTCCAAGTGAATTCATCAATCGATTTACCAGCGCTATCCGCATCTTTTTGTAAAGCTTTCAAGCCTTTATTAATAGCATCTTGATGAGATCCTGAAAACGCGGTGAAAACTAAATCTCCACCGTAAGGATGTCTTTCTGCAACAGGAAGTTGATTGCAATATTCAACGGTTCTTTTGATTTCATCAATGTTGCTGAAATCAATTTGGGGATCAATTCCTTGACTAAATAGATTCATTCCTAAAGTAACCAAGCAAACATTTCCTGTTCGCTCGCCATTTCCAAATAAGCAACCTTCAATTCGATCTGCACCAGCTAAGTAACCTAGTTCTGCTGCTGCCACAGCTGTGCCTCGATCATTATGTGGGTGCAGAGAAAGAATGACTGCATCTCGATAATTTAGATTTCTATTCATCCATTCAATTGAATCAGCATAAATATTTGGACTAGCCATTTCAACTGTGGCCGGTAAGTTGATAACACTTGGTCGATCTTTTGTTGGCTGCCATACATCGTTTACTGCATTACAAACTTCTGCAGCAAAATCAAGTTCGGTTCCGGTGAAAGACTCTGGGGAGTATTCAAAAAACACTTCGGTATTTTTCATTTGTTCGGCATATTTAGCCACAAGTTGTGCCCCGTGAACCGCAATATCTTTGATGCCATTTTTATCTAAATCAAAAACAACTTTTCTCTGTAAAGTTGAAGTTGAGTTATAAACATGAATAATTGCTTGTTTTGCCCCAACAAGTGATTCATAAGTTCTCTCAATTAAATGTTCTCTAGCTTGAGTTAATACCTGTATTACGACATCATCTGGAATCAAGTCTTCTTCTACAAGTTGGCGAACGAAATCAAAGTCTGTTTGGCTAGCGGCTGGAAAACCAACTTCTATTTCTTTATAGCCCATTTTTACGAGTAATTCAAACATTTTTTTCTTACGGGCAGGTGTCATCGGATCGATTAAGGCTTGATTACCATCACGAAGATCGACAGCACACCAACGCGGTGCCTTGGTGATTTTTTTACTAGGCCAGGTGCGATCAGTTAATTCAATAGGGGTAAAACTTGAATAGCGTTCAAAATTCATGGGGGATTGTTTTTGATTATTACTTTTCATTTTGCTCTAACCTCTTGGATTCGCTAGTGGGATTTTTCAAGACCAGCAAATGACTAATCCCGCAGCGAGGAGGCCAGTCGTTAGGCCTCGCTGCGGCTATGAAGTAGTAAGCAACGAATCATTATGAATAAAGGGTAGCAGTAACTATTTAAGTAGCCTCGCTCTACGCTGTACTTACTATGAATTCCTATCGAATTGCATTAATTCCAGGCGATGGCATCGGGGTAGATGTCGTTACTGAAGGTTGCAAAGTATTAAACGTTGTTGGGGGAAAGTTTGAGACCCAAACATTTGATTTAGGTGCCAATCGATATTTAAAAACAGGTGAAACATTACCTGATGCAGAATTAGCAGAATTGAAAAAATTTGACGCAATTTTATTAGGAGCTGTTGGAGATCCAAAAGTTGCTCCAGGAATTTTAGAACGAGGATTGCTATTACGCTTGAGATTTGAGTTAGACCATTATGTAAATCTTCGTCCAGTCAAACTATTTCCAGGTGTGAAAACTCCTTTGGCAAATAAAACTTCAGAAAATATCGACATGGTTGTGGTTCGCGAAGGAACTGAAGGATCTTATGTTGGAGCAGGTGGAGTTTTAAGAAAAAACACACCACAAGAGCTTGCAACTGAAGAATCCTTGAATACAGCTTTTGGTGCTGAAAGAGTTATCCGTGATGCATTCAAGCGTGCTCAAAAAAGAAGAAAACACTTAACACTTGTTCACAAAACAAACGTTTTAGTTTTTGCAGGGGATATGTGGAAGAGAACTTTTGAAAAAGTTGCGAAAGAATTTAGTGACGTAAAAACTGATTACCAACACATTGATGCTGCCTCAATGTTTTTTGTGACAAATCCTGAAAAATTTGATGTGGTCGTAACAGATAATTTGTTTGGCGATATTTTAACTGACATCGGTGCTGCTATTGCCGGTGGAATTGGATTAGCCGCAAGTGGAAATATTAATCCTGAAAAAACGACTCCATCAATGTTTGAACCCGTGCACGGTTCTGCTCCTGATATTGCAGGTAAAGGAATTGCTGACCCTACAGCAGCAATCATGAGTGTTGCCATGATGTTAGATCACTTGGGAGAAAAAGAATCAGCTGTAAAAATAGAAAAAGCAGTTGCAAAAGATTTAGAAACTAGATCAGATGTTAAAAGAAGCACTTCAGAAATCGGAGATGCAATCGTAAAATTGGTTAGCTCATGACTTCATTCAATATAACCAAAATTCCAAATCCTAAAACTGAAGCTGAAATAGCAAAGATTTATGAAAACCCAGGTTTTGGTCGTTACTTCACAGACCACATGGTTTTAATTGATTGGGAAAAAGAAAAGGGTTTCTTTAATCCTCGGCTAGTGCCTTACGCTCCCTTATCAATTGATCCAGCAAATATGGCACTGCATTATGGCCAATCTATTTTTGAAGGTTTAAAAGCATATAAACATAGTGATGGCAGCATAAAAACATTTAGACCAAAATCAAATGCTGCAAGATTTGCTCGTTCTGCAAAAAGAATGGCTATGCCAGAATTGCCAACAGAATTATTTATTGAATCTATTGAACAATTAATTGCTGCAGATAAAAACTGGGTTCCTGAAGATAAAGAAAAATCTTTATACCTTCGCCCTTTCATGTTTGCCACCGAAGTTGGATTAGGCGTTAAACCTGCAAATAAATATTTATTTATTCTGATTGCTGCGCCAGCAGGAGCATATTTCCCACAAGGTTTGAAACCTGTGTCAGTTTGGTTGAGTAAAGAATATGTTCGAGCCTCACCTGGTGGAACTGGAGAAGCCAAATGTGCTGGAAATTATGCGGCCTCACTAATTGCCCAAGCCCAAGCAGCAGCAGAGGGTTGTGATCAAGTTGTTTGGCTAGATGCAATTGAGCGCAAATGGATTGAAGAAATGGGTGGAATGAATTTGTATTTTGTCTATGGCAAAAAAGACAAAATTGAAATCACCACTCCTGCACTAACTGGTTCACTCCTACCAGGTATTACTAGAGATTCAATTTTACAGATTGCCAAAGATTTAGATATGGAATCTAGTGAAGTTAAAATTAGTGTGCAAGATTTAAAAAATGGTGCCGCCTCAGGTGAAATCACAGAAGTATTTGCTTGCGGAACAGCGGCAGTCATTGTTCCGGTGGGCAAAGTTAAGTCAAGTGATGGCGAATTTTCTATTGGGGATGCAACTACTGGTCTGGTAACTGCAAAATTAAGAGATGCACTTTTGGCTATACAAACTGGAACCACAAAAGACGTGCATGACTGGACTTTTAAGGTCGGATAAGACCCCAGTTGCTCAACCCTTGTTACAGGTGGGGCAAACTAAAGGCAATGACAAACCAGATAATTATTAGCTAAGCGCACTTTTTTGGGTTTAAGAAACTCAAACCAGGTGTGCAACCCCTTCGCGAAGAGCGAGAGGGGTTTTTTAATTAGAGGCCGATTTATGCAACAGAAAGGACAAAGAATATGACAAATGATTCTGCTCTAGATCCTGCTGCATTTCATATTTATGACACCACACTTCGCGATGGCGCTCAACAAGAAGGATTAAATTTATCAGTTTTAGATAAATTAAATATTGCTAAACATCTAGATGCACTAGGTGTTGGTTTCATCGAAGGTGGTTGGCCAGGAGCTAACCCTAAAGATACTGAATTTTTTGCAAAAGCCTTAACTGATCTGAATTTAAAGAACGCAACTTTGGCAGCTTTTGGTTCCACTAGAAGACCAGGGGTTAAACCACAAGATGATCCAATGGTTAGAGCCTTAGTTGATTCAAAAGCAAAAGTTGTTACTTTGGTGGCAAAATCTTTTGACCGACATGTGGAATTAGCTCTTAAAACAACTTTGGCTGAAAATATTGCCATGATTAAAGACACTGTTGAATATTTAATAAGTCAAGGCCAAAGAGTATTTCTAGACGCTGAGCACTTTTTTGACGGCTATTTAAGTAATCGTGATTATGCCTTAGAAGTAGTGAAAACTGCCAATGAAGCAGGAGCTGAAGTTGTGGCCTTGTGTGACACCAACGGTGGGATGTTGCCAAATCAATTAGGTGATGTTGTTAATGACGTTTTGAGTGTTTCCAAAGCTCGATTAGGAATTCATTGTCACGATGATACAAATTGTGCAGTGGCAAACACTTTATCTGCAGTTGATGCAGGGGTAACCCATGTACAGGGAACAGCAAATGGTTATGGCGAGAGAAGTGGTAACGCAAACCTATTTAGCGTGGTGGCGAACTTACAGTTGAAAAAAGGAAAAATAGTTGTACCAAGTGAATCAATAAAAGAAATGACCAGAATTTCTCATGCCGTAAGTGAAATAACCAACATCAGCCCAAATCAACATCAACCATATGTGGGCTTTTCAGCATTTGCTCATAAAGCAGGATTACATGCAAGTGCAGTAAAAATTGATCCAATGCTTTATCAACACATTGATCCAGCTCTAGTCGGAAACGACATGAGAACTTTAGTTTCAGATATGGCAGGTCGAGCCTCGATTGAATTAAAGGGTCGCGAAATGGGCTATGACTTAACCGGTAATAAAGAAATTTTGACCAAAGTTATTGAAAAAGTAAAAGAAATGGAATCACGCGGCTTCACCTTTGAAGCAGCAGATGCCTCTTTCGAACTATTACTCAGAAACCAATTGGGGAAAGAAGATCCAAAATTCTTTACAGTTAAATCCTGGAAAGCAACAGTGGAGCAATCAGCCGCTGGAACAGTTTCAACTGAAGCAACTGTGATTGTTGATGCTGCAGGCCAAGAATTAACTGAAACTGCTAAGGGAAATGGTCCAGTTAACGCATTAGATAATGCCCTTCGAAGATCATTAGAAAAGATTTATCCAGAATTAGCAAAACTGTCTTTGATCGATTACAAGGTAAGAATTCTTGAGGGAGTTAAAGGCACTGGTGCTATCACGAGAGTGTTAATTGAAACAACTGATGGCGAAACCCATTGGGACACACTAGGAGTACACGAGAATGTGATTGCAGCTAGTTGGAATGCAATTTCAGATGCAGTTACCTATGGATTATTAAAAGCCAATGTCAAATAAAGTTCGAGTTCGCTTTTGTCCCTCTCCCACGGGTGATCCACATGTGGGAATGATTAGAACAGCTCTATTTAACTGGGCATTTGCTAAACATAATCACGGAACATTTGTTTTTAGAATTGAAGACACAGATGCTGCCAGAGATAGTGAAGAGTCATATCAAGCACTTTTAGATTCCATGCGTTGGTTAGGACTTAATTGGGATGAAGGTCCTGAAGTGGGTGGAGAATATGGCCCATATCGACAAAGTGAAAGATTAGATATTTATGCAGATATTGCCAAGAAATTACACGAAAAAGGTTTTGCTTACCACTGCTATTGCTCGCAAGATGAAGTTGAAGAAAGAAGAAAAGCTCAGAAAGAAAAAGGGCAAACCCCAGGCTATGACGGGCATTGTCGTGAATTAAGTCAAGACCAAATTGATAAATTTATTAGTGAAGATCGAAAACCAGTTCTTAGATTTAGAATGCCTGGCAAAGAAATCAAATTCAACGATCTAGTCCGCGGTGAATTAAGTTTTGCTCCAGAACATATTCCTGATTATGTTTTAGTTAGAGGCAATGGAGATCCTTTATATACATTGGTAAATCCTGCTGATGATGCTTTAATGCACATCACCCATGTCTTGCGTGGAGAAGATTTATTGTCTTCTACTCCTAGACAAATTGCGCTATATGAAGCCTTCAAACAAATCGGGGTAGGAGAGGGAATCACCCCAGAGTTTGGACATTTGCCATATGTGATGGGTGAGGGAAATAAAAAACTTTCGAAAAGAGATCCTGAATCAAGTCTTTTAATGTATCGCCGCGAAGGCTTTTTGCCTGAAGGTTTATTAAATTATTTAGCACTCTTGGGTTGGTCATTTGGTGACGATATTGAATTCTTCTCGATGCAAGAAATGGCTGATAATTTTGAAATAAACAGAGTTAGCACAAATCCAGCTAGATTTGATATTAAAAAATGCACTGCAATAAATGCTGATTGGATTCGTAAACTTTCAGCTCAAGAACTTGCCGATCGCATGCAAGCACAACTAATTAGTTCCCAAATTTTGCCAACCCAGCCTAGTCAAGAGCAAAAAGATTTACTACTTGCTGCTACTCCTCTGGTGCAGGAAAGATTAGAAGTTCTTTCTCAAGCAGATGGTATGCTGAGTTTTCTCTTTGTTGAGGAAAAAGATTTCAAAGTCGATCATGAAGATGCTGAGAAATCTTTAACACCTGAAAACCTACCAATTTTACAAGCAAGTTTAAAAGTTATTGATGAATTATCAGAATTTACGACTCAAGTTTTACACGACGAATTAAACAAAGTCTTGGTCCAAGAAATGGGATTAAAGCCTCGTATTGCCTTTACAGTTCTTCGGGTAGCAATCACAGGCAGAAGAGTTTCCCCACCTTTATTTGAATCAATGGAATTATTGGGCAGAGAAAAAGTTAAATCAAGAATTGAGAAGCATTTAAAGAAATAAGTTTTGTGCCAGTGGGGTATGGGGTAATTGGCAGCCCAGCGGTTTCTGGATCCGCTTGTCTAGGTTCGAGTCCTAGTACCCCAGCAATAAAGCAGGGGGTCAACCCTTGTAATAGAATTGGACAAAACTTTGGAATCGAGAGTTCATGGTCAAGCGCAGGGTACCTCGTCCACTTGAGGTTATTTCATTAATTGGTTTTAGAAAACCTAGTTTTAATCGAAAACAAATTAGTTTAAATAAAGTCACCAACCTGTGGGATATGCGAAACCTAGCTTTGAAAAGAACCCCTAAATCAGTTTTTGACTACACAGATGGAGCATCTGGTTCTGAAGCTAGTTTAAATCGAACTAGAGAAACTTTTCAAAAAGTTGAATTTTCACCAAGAGTTTTAAGAGATGTGACAAATGTTGATACTTCTGTAAATATTTTAGGCAAGAAAAACGCATTACCTTTTGCTTTTGCTGCAACAGGTTTTACGCGCATGATGGGCTATGAAGGTGAACCTGCAGTTGCCAGAGTTGCTGAAAAATATGGAATTATTTATGGCCTATCAACTCTTGGAACAACTTCTCCTGAAGATTTAGCTAAAGAAGTTCCTAACGTTAGACGTTGGTATCAGTTATATTTACGTCGTGAAAAAGAACCAAATGAATTATTAGTTGCCAGAGTTAAAGCTTCAGGTTTTGAAACTATAGTTTTAACCGTTGACACAGTGGTAGGTGGTGTTAGATACAAGGATATTAAAAATGGTTTAACAATTCCACCAAAATTAACATTAAAAACTTTAATTGGGATGGCTAAATACCCAAAATGGTGGATGAACTTATTAACTACCGAACCTTTAGTTTTTGCTTCACTTGACATGAAAGATAGTGGTGGAACAGTTGCTGATTTATTATCCAAAATTTTTGATCCTTCAATTACCTTAGAAGACATTAAATGGCTTCGTGCAAATTGGGATGGCAACATATTAATTAAAGGAATTCAATGCGTGGAAGATGCGCTAATGGTTAAAGAAGCCGGGGTTGATGGCATTGTGATTTCAACGCACGGTGGTCGACAAATGGATAAATCAATTGTGCCCCTAGAAATCTTGCCTGAGGTAAGAAAAGCAGTTGGTAAAGATATGACGATTTTGTTAGATGGTGGAGTGATGGCTGGAACCGACATTTTGGCAGCAATTGGCTTAGGTGCAGATGCGGTTTTGATTGGTCGTGCTTATCTTTATGGTCTTATGGCTGGTGGGCAAGCAGGGGTCGATCGAGTTGTGCAGTTACTCAAAGCTGAAATTGAGATGTCAATGAGATTATTAGGAATCACTAAATTGGAAGAACTTACACCAGATCGTGTGAGGATTCGTCAATAGTAAATAAATCTAATTGCCAAAGCGCTGTTAGAATTTAAAAACGGATTTAACACTCCAGCCCCGTTGTGTAGCGGCCTAGCACGCTGCCCTCTCAAGGCGGTAGCGCGGGTTCGAATCCCGTCGGGGCTACGCGGAGCTGAAAAATTTAGAATTTCTAGTTTAAGGAGAAATAAAAGTGGGAAAAACACTTGCTGAGAAAGTTTGGGAATCACATATTGTGCACCAAGCTGAAGGTGAGCCCGATCTTTTATTTATTGATTTACATTTAGTTCATGAAGTAACTTCACCTCAAGCATTTGATGGTTTAAGAGCTGCAGGCAGAAAAGTTAGACGACCAGATCTAACAGTTTTAACAGAAGATCACAACGTTCCAACAATTGATATTGATAAACCAATCGCAGATTTAGTTTCTAGAGCGCAAGTTGATGCTTTAAGAGATAATGCTAAAGAATTTGGTTTAAAGATTTTTTCCCTTGGTGATATTGATCAAGGAATTGTGCACGTTGTTGGTCCACAACTTGGATTAAGCCAACCTGGTATGACAATTGTTTGCGGAGATTCACACACTTCAACTCACGGTGCCTTTGGTGCACTAGCTTTTGGTATTGGGACTAGCGAAGTGGAACATGTTTTAGCAACTCAAACTCTGCCACTAAAACCATTTAAAACAATGGCGATAACTGTTAATGGCAAACTTCCAGAAGGTTCAACTGCAAAAGACATAATTTTGGCTGTGATTGCCAAAATTAGTACTGGTGGTGGCCAAGGATATGTTTTGGAATATCGCGGGGAAGCAATAAGAGCATTGTCCATGGAAGGACGAATGACTATTTGCAATATGAGTATTGAAGCAGGTGCTAGAGCTGGAATGATTGCTCCTGATGAAACTACTTTTGCTTATCTAAAAGATCGTCAACATGCTCCCCAAGGAAAAGACTGGGATGAAGCAGTTGCTTACTGGAAAACTTTAAAAACAGATGAGGATACTAAGTTTGATGCAGAAGTAATTATTGATGCCAACACTTTGTCACCCTTTGTTACCTGGGGAACTAATCCTGGTCAAGGTGTTTCAATCAATGACAACGTGCCAGATCCAACATCTTTTAGTAACGAGAACGAAAGAACTGCTGCCCAAAAAGCATTGGAATACATGGATCTTAAAGCAGGTATGAAAATGCGAGATATCAAAGTTGACACTGTATTTTTAGGTTCTTGCACAAATGGTCGAATTGAAGATTTAAGAGCAGCTGCAGCTATTTTGAAGGGTAAAAAAGTTGCTTCAACGGTGCGCATGATGGTTGTGCCAGGAAGTGCCAAAGTTGCAATACAAGCAGAACAAGAAGGTTTACCTGCAATCTTTAAAGCAGCAGGAGCTGATTGGCGAAGTGCGGGATGTTCAATGTGTTTGGGAATGAATCCTGACAAATTAACCCCTGGTGAAAGATCTGCTTCTACTTCAAATAGAAATTTTGAAGGACGACAAGGTCCAGGTGGTAGAACTCATTTAGTTTCTCCATTAGTTGCAGCAGCAACTGCAATCACTGGTCATTTATCAACTCCGGATGAGGTTTAAATGGAAAAGTTTATTTCTCACACTGGAAGTGTTTTGCCTTTAAGAAGAAGT
This sequence comes from uncultured Actinomycetes bacterium, assembly GCA_937896305.1. GTDB lineage: Bacteria > Actinomycetota > Actinomycetes > S36-B12 > UBA5976 > ATZT02. Next base: position 14,024 of record CALBND010000131.1, on the reverse strand, counting down.
AACGTTGATACCGATCAAATAATTCCTGCTGAATACTTAAAAAGAATCACTCGCCATGGATTTGAAGATGCTTTATTTCAAGCTTGGCGTAAAGATCCAGATTTTATCTTAAATAAACCTGAATACAAAGATGCCACTATTTTGGTCACTGGACCTGAATTTGGTACCGGGTCTTCCAGGGAGCACGCTGTTTGGTCATTGATGGATTATGGTTTTAAAGTTGTTTTATCATCAAGATTTGCCGATATTTTTAGAGGAAACTCGGGTAAAGCAGGTTTAGTCACAGCCGAAGTTGCACAAGATGTCATTGAAAAACTATGGGCACTGAGTGAAAAAGATCCCAACCTCCAAGTAACAGTTGATCTAGATAAAAGAGAAGTCCAAGCAGGCGATCTTGTAGCCCCCTTTCAAATTGATGACTATGTTCGATGGAGACTGATGGAAGGCCTCGATGACATCGGTTTAACTCTTCGACATGAATCAAAAATCACAGAGTTTGAAAAAACTAGAGCGGCTTATAAACCTGTAACTTTGTAGTCTTAGTCACAAGTTAATGGGGAAAAATAACAACTTTTTGATTAAAAATTAAATTAATCCTTATTTTATAAGGGTTATTCGGCGAGTCGTGCTAATTTCCCTTATTTTTAAGCGTAATTTTATCTCACACAATAAAAATTCTTTTATTGCTAATAGAACTTTAAGAAAGGTTCACTCAGTTGAAAAAGCCAGACCTAGCAGACTTAGTGCAAGTGCACTTCGAAGCAAACCGTCGTCAAGCACTAGATTTCGTAGATGTATTTTTTGACACCATTACTACTGCAGTTGCCTCAGGCGACAAAGTAACTATTGCAGGATTTGGTGTATGGGAAAAGAAATACCGTCCAGCAAGAATTGCAAGAAACCCAGCTACAGGTGCACCTGTAAAAGTTCCAGCAAAAACTGTTGCAAAATTTCGTCTTGCAAAAGATTTCAAGGACATAGTTTTGGGTGGCAAAAAGGCAGTTAAAAAAGCAAAGAAATCTTCTGCTAAAAAAGCTAAGTCCGCTACCAAGAAAAAAGCCGTTAAAAAAGCAGTTAAAAAGAAAGTTGTTTCTAAGTTGTCTTTAAAAAAGAAAACAGCTAAGAAAAACAAGAAGTAATTTTCTAAATTAGCCTCTAATGCCCGGTTGCGCCTAGCGTCGCCGGGCATTGTGCTGGTTGGATAAAGGACATGAGCCGGATAACTAGAAGATCTCGATTAGGCATCATCTTTCGAATAATTGTTTTTATTGTTAAACCAATAATGTTAATTATCACCAAGCGTGATTATCGCGGTGTGGAAAATTTAAACCAAGATAGCGGAATTATTGTGGCAATGAACCATAACTCTTGGTTTGATCCTTTAGTGATGGCGCAATTTATGTGGGATAACAATCGGCCACCAAGATTTTTAGGCAAAGCTTCTTTGTTTAAAATTCCAGTAATTGGTTGGTTAGTTTGGGGTGCTGGACAAATTCCTGTTTACCGAGAATCACGCCATGCAAAAATTGCAGTACGCGGTGCAGTAAGGGCAGTTGAAAAAGGCGAAGCCGTAATTTTAAGTCCAGAGGGAACACTAACTCGCGATCCCAATCTTTGGCCTATGGAAGGTAAAACTGGAGCAGCCAGAATTGCCTTAGCAACTAAAGCCCCAGTCATTCCAGCTGCTCATTGGGGAGCACACTTAGTGTTAGCTCCTTATTCAAAGAAATTAAAACTTTTTCCTCGTAAAACTATGATTGTTTTAGCAGGAAAACCCATTGAATTATCAGATTTATATGATCAAGAAATAACTGGGGAAGTGTTAAAAGAAGCAACCTCTAGAATTATGGATGGTATTACAAATTGTTTGGCAGAAATAAGGCAAGAGAAAGCTCCTGAAAAAAGAATTGCTTGGACAAAGGAAAAACCTTGACAAAAGTAGCAGTGATGGGTGGTGGCGCTTGGGCAACAGCTTGTGCTCAAGTCTTAGCTGATGCTGGCAATGAAGTAACCCTTTGGGCAAGAGACAAAGAAGTTGTTGCAGATATTAATGACAACCATTTTAATTCAAAATTTCATCCCAGAATTAAATTATCGACCAGAATTAGTGCAACCAGTGATGCAAACATAGCACTTAAAAATACTGAAATGGTTTTTCTTGCAATACCTGCGCAAAATTTACGCGAGAATTTAATTGAGTGGAAAAGCGCATTTTCTCCAACAGTTATTTTTGTCAGTCTTATTAAAGGAATTGAAAATTCAAGTTTAATGAGAATTTCTGAAGTTGTGATGGATGTTATGAACTGTTCGGCCAACCGGGTTGCTGTAGTTAGTGGTCCTAATTTAGCTGGTGAAATTATTCATAGACAACCAACTGCAACCACAATTGCTTGTAGTGATGAAGACGTTGCCGCAGATGTAGCAAACGTATTACTAACTAATTATTTCCGAGCCTTTTGGACCACAGATGTGATTGGTACAGAATTTGCGGGTTCGGTTAAAAATATTGTGGCCATTGCTAATGGAATTGCTGTTGGCTTAGGTCTTGGTGAAAACACTCAGTCAGCATTAATAACTAGAGGTTTAGCTGAGATGATCAGACTTGGTGTTGTGATGGGTGCTAAAACTGAAACATTTTTAGGACTTGCTGGAATTGGAGATTTAATTGCAACAACTCAATCCCCACTTTCTAGAAACCGTTCCTTCGGTGAAGCACTTGGCCAAGGACTAAATATGCAAGATGCGCAAGTAAAAGCACATGGAACTGTGGAGGGTGCAAAAAGTATCGCGCCTCTAGTAGCCATTGCTAAAAGCCATGACTTAGAAATGCCAATTGCTTCTCAAGTCTTAAGAATTATTCAAGATGGCGATGATCCCCATGATGTGATGTCAGCCTTGCTAGATCAACCAATTACAGCAGAACACGAATAATATTAATTCTGTGGAGAAATTAAAAGTTGGTGTTCTCTTTGGTGGTTTATCAAACGAGCATTCAATTTCTTGTATTTCAGCAAATTCCATAATAAATGCTCTTGATAGAAATAAATATGAAGTATTTCCAATTGGGATAACCAAAAATGCTGAGTGGTTAAACTTTGAAGACACTATTCCTTTTTTAAGTCTTACAAAAACTGAACTTCCTGAAGTAACAAGTCTAGGTATAAAAAATCATAAGCCAAAAAAAATCTCAACTAATCCAGCAGGGGCACTTGTTGGAATGGATGTAGTTTTCCCGGTCTTGCACGGTTCATTTGGGGAAGATGGTGAAGTTCAAGCAATTATTCAAAATCAAAATATTGCCTATGTCGGATCTGGAGTGGAATCGTCTCGAAATTGTATGGATAAAACTGTCACAAAAACTTTATTAGAAGAAGCTGATTTCAAAGTAGGACAATTTATCAATATCAACGAAAATGAGTGGTTCGAAAACGAAAAAGAAATATTAACCAAAGCTAGTTCACTAGGGTATCCAGTTTTTGTTAAACCTGCTCGGGCGGGAAGCTCCCTTGGAATTCAAAAGATTAAATCAGAATCTAACTTAAAAGACGCCATTGAAGATGCTCGTGAAGTAGATGAGAAAATAATTATTGAAAAAGGATTAGAGAATACCCGAGAAATTGAATGCGGTGTCATAAGTGAAATTGATGGCAAAAATGCCAGAGCAAGCTTGCCAGCAGAAATTATTGTTAAACAAGGTCATGACTTCTATGATTTTGAGGCAAAATATTTAGATGATTCAGTTGATCTCATCGTGCCAGCTAAATTAAGTGATGAATTAATAAAAGAAATTCAAACTCAAGCTGTAAAAGTGTTTAAAACACTTAACTGTCAAGGATTAGCCAGAGTAGATTTCTTCATCACAAAAGATGAGCAGGTTATTGTTAATGAAGTAAATACCATGCCAGGGTTCACTTCTATTTCAATGTTTCCACGGATGTGGACAATTTCTGGCCTAGATTACCCAGCCTTAGTTGAACATCTGGTCAAGGAAGCTTTAAGTAATAAACGAAACTAGTTAGTGATTTACTATCGGGCAGGTAAGAGTTCTAGTGATTCCAGGCACTTGTTGAATTTGTGTTAAAACCACATTGGCTAAATCATCGATTGAATTAGCTTGGGCTCTAACAACTACGTCATAAGGACCCGTCACGTGCTCAGATTTACTCACCCCGGCTATCTCAGAAATTGCTTTAGCAACCTCATTAGATTTACCCACATTGGTTTGCACCAAGATATAAGCCTGGACACTCATTTTCGACTCCCTCAAGTTAATTATGGGCTCACCATATCTTTTCGTTAGATAATTAAAGAGAAAGGGGTGTATTTAAATGAGCGAGCAAACCATTGCTGAAATTGGCGAATTTGGTTTCGTTGAATTATTACAAGCACGTCTTGCCCCCGCTGCTCAAGTTTCTTTAGGTATTGGTGATGATGCAGCAGTTATTGAATTAGAAAATCTTCGAGTAGTTGCTAGTACAGATATGTTGATTGAAGGAAAACATTTTAGAAAAGATTGGTCAAGTGCTAGAGATATTGGTCATCGTGCAGCTGCAGCAAATTTAGCTGATCTAGTTGCAACCGGTGCAACACCTACTGCTTTATTAATTGGAATTGCAACTCCTGGTGACACTAAAGTCGATTGGCTTTTAGAACTTTTTGATGGCATAAGTGAAGAAGCAGCATTAGTTAATGCTCATATTGTTGGGGGAGATACAACAAAATCTGAAACTTTAACTATTTCAATTACGGCGTTAGGAAACTTAAACTCAGATGGAATGTCTCAAGCACCATTAAAACGAAGTGGAGCTAAGGCTGGGAACCTAGTTATTTTGGCAGGAAGACTTGGTTGGGCAGATGCAGGTTTAAATGCATTGCGTAAAGGATTTAAATCACCAAAAATTGTAGTTGATGCTCATCGCAGACCCAAGGTTTCTTACTTCGCAGGATTTTTAGCAAGAGATTTTGTTTCTTCCATGATTGATGTTTCAGATGGTTTGTTGCAAGATTTAGGCCATATTGCGAAAGCATCAAATGTTCATATTGATGTAAAAACAACAGCACTACTTCCTGAGCAAGAAATTCTTGATGTAGCAGCAGCTTTAAATGTTGATCCCATGGTTTGGGTTATGACCGGAGGAGATGATCATGCTTTTGTGGCAACTCTTCCCAGATCTAGACAAGTGCCAGATGGTTTCAAAGTAATTGGCGAAGTCTTTGAAGGTCCTGCCCAAGTAACAATTGATGGTAAACATTTTCTGGGACCAAAAGGGTATGACCACTTTATTTAAGTTTTATCAATGTATGGCTATTATTTCCTAAATTATAATTCGAGAGGCACAAATGACTATTCAATTAAAAGAAAGTTATGGAAAAGACTTCTACATCAAATGGGTTGCGTCGATTATGCAAATTATTGGCTATGCCTTAACTGGATTAGGGATTGTGCCCTTAAATAGCTATTTCTTTATCTTTGGACTTATTGGGTGGTTTGCTGTTGGAGTTTTGTGGAATGATCGGGCATTGATTTTGATACATATTGTTGCTGGGGCCGCATTAATCTCAGGATTATTAACTAGATAAAAAGTTTTTGAGAAAATTGCATTAAAAAGATTAATACACCCTTTGACTTGGGCTAATCAAGAAATACATACTAAAAGAAAAGACTTATTCAAAAGAATTAACTACTGAAGCTTTGCCTTCACCGTGGCAGCTAATTCTGTGCCATCGGTTCGCCCAATTGTTTTTGGTTGAATAATCTTCATCACAATACCCATAGCCTTCATGCCTGTGGCACCTTGCGAAGTTGCTTCACTAATTGCTGAAGCAATAATTTCGTTTAATTCTGATTCCGTAAGGGCTTCTGGTAAGTATTTAGAAAGCACTTCTAATTCAGCAGTTTCCTGGTCAGCTAGATCATTTCGGTTAGCCTGTTGATAAGAATCAACTGATTCTTTGCGTTTCTTGGCTTCTTTAGTTAAAACTGAAAGTACTTCCACATCACTTAATTCCCGAGCTTGCTTTCCTGATACTTCTTCGTTTGTTATGGCAGTTAAAGCCATTCTTAAGGTCCCAGAAACTAGGGAATTTTTATCTTTAATGGCTTGGGTTAAATCAGCTTTTAATTGTTCTTTTAATGAAGTCATATCTTTATTGTGCCTTATCGATGACTCTAAAGGGAAGTTACGCCACTCAATTCAATCACTTTTAGGTCTAATTTTAGTTATGATTGTGACTATGAATAAAGCAAAAGTATTCGAATGGACCGGTGTCGTCACCGCAATCGTTTATTCCTTATTAGTGGCATCAAATATCGGTGCCGAATTTCTAGGCTTTAGTTTGCTTTTTATTTCTGCCATCAGTATCGGGATATGGGCTTATTTGGGTAAACACCGTGGGATTTTATTTTTGCAATTTTTTTATGCCACAGCAGGAATCATTGGCATGATTCGATGGTTTTAGTTAAAGATTAATTAGCGAGTTACTTTGCCAGCGCGTAGGCAGCTGGTGCAAACATTAACGTGCTTAGAAGTTCCTTTGATAACTGCTTTAACTCTTTGAATGTTTGGGTTGAAACGACGTTTGGTTTTAACGTTTGAATGAGAAACTAAATGACCAAAGCCTGGACCTTTGCCACAGATATCGCATTTGGCAGCCATTTGTATTCTCCTATTTTCGTCTCAAAAATTTTTGGTTACTACTTATATGTAACCTGTAAGAGCCTACCTAGCCGGTTAAATGCCCCCACTAACCACCCGTCGCTCTAGGCTAAAGCTTGAGATGGTTAACCTAAATTCCTCGTTGGTCGATGTGTTGGGCGGTCGATCAGCAAAAACATTATCCACAGCATTTGATTATGAGACTGTGGAAGATTTGTTGCGCCACTATCCCCGAAGATATGCCAAGCGTGGTGAATTAACTGATTTAGCTTCCTTAAAAATCGGGGAGCACGCCACTGTTTTAGCTGAAATTGCTTCGAGTAAAGAAGCACTGATGAAGGGTAGAAGAACTTCACGTTTAGAAGTTGTAGTTACAGATGGTCAAAGAACTATTGATTTAGCTTTCTTTGCAATGTCTAGCATGCACAAAAAAAGATTAATCCCAGGAATTCAAGGTTTGTTTGCTGGCAAAGTTCAGGAATATAGGGGTCGAAAACAATTAATTCATCCTGAATATGTTTTAACAGCGCAAGCTGGGGAAGAAACTGATCCTGATGTGATTGAGATGTTTGCCAAAGCATTAATCCCGGTTTATCCAGCAACTTCAAGTATTCCTTCTTGGCGAACCCATAAGGCTATTAAATTTGTGATGAGTCAATTAGATCTCAAAGATGAAGACGACATTATTCCTGAAAGTATTAGACAAGATCTAGAACTGATAACTTTCAAACAAGCTATTACTTGGATTCACGAACCAGAAAATTTAAGCCAAGTAAGTGCTGCCTTAAAAAGACTTAAATTTGAGGAAGCGTTTTTGTTACAAACTGTTTTATTACAACGACGAGCTAAAGAATCATTACTTCCTGCTACATCCAGAAAACAGATTTCAAATGGCATTATGTCCGAGTTTGATAAGTCTTTACCTTTTGAATTGACCAGTGGGCAAAAAGAAATAGGCGAACAACTTTTTGCAGAAATTGCCATGACTCATCCCATGCACCGTTTGTTGCAAGGAGACGTAGGTAGTGGAAAAACCATTGTTGCCCTCAGAGCAATGCTTGCAACTGTTGATGCCCAAGGTCAAGCAGCTCTACTTGCACCAACAGAAGTTTTAGCGGTACAGCATTTCAAAACCATCAAAAAACTAATGGCAAATTTAGCGACTAAAGGTGAACTTGGGGGAAGTGAAATTGGAACCAGAGTTGAACTATTAACCGGATCAATTACTGGAAGTAATAGAACAAATGTGTTAGCAGCAATAAAAAGTGGTGAAGCAGGAATAGTTGTTGGCACCCATGCACTAATCCAAGAAGGTGTTAAATTTCACGATCTAGGTTTAGTGGTGGTTGATGAACAACATCGTTTCGGTGTTGAGCAAAGAGCCGCTTTGGCTGATAAATCTCCTGGAGATAAAAAACCTCATGTGCTTGTCATGACTGCTACTCCGATTCCTAGAACTGTGGCTATGACAGTTTTCGGTGATTTAGATATTTGTTCTTTAACAGAATTACCAAAAGGTAGAAGTCCGATCACAACACATGTGGTTTATTCAAACGAAAAACCAACTCATCTAGAACGTGCTTGGCAAAGGGCTGTAGAAGAAGTTAAAAAAGGCCATCAGGTTTACATAGTTGCACCAAGAATTGGTGGTGCATCAGCAGAAGATGACATTAATTTAGAAAATGAAGATGAAAAAAGACCACCATTGGCTGTTCTAGAAATTGCGCCAATGCTTGCAAGTGGCCCATTAAAAGATGTCAGAGTTGGAGTTTTGCATGGACGAATGTCAAGTGAAGAAAAAGATGACATCATGCAACGTTTTAATGCTGGACCAAGTGCCAAAAAGGGTATCGATGTTTTGGTTTCAACAACTGTGATCGAAGTCGGAGTGGATGTCCCAAATGCCACCATGATGATAATTCTTGATTCTGATCGATTTGGGGTAAGTCAACTGCACCAACTTCGAGGCCGAATCGGTCGAGGCAGTCAACCTGGAATTTGCATATTTGTTTCCGAAGCACCAAATGATTCACCATCTCGAGAAAGATTGGAAGCAGTTTCTGCCACCACAGATGGTTTTGAATTAGCGCAATTAGATTTAGAAATAAGGCGAGAAGGAAATGTCTTAGGTTCCAGACAATCTGGTAAGAAATCCTCACTTCGATTATTGCAAGTTGTTAAAGATATAGACATAGTTGAATTAGCTAGAGATGCTTGTAGAAAAGTAATTGAAGAAGATGTCACACTAGCAAAGTTTCCTGCGCTACAAAATGCTGTTATGGAAATAGAAAAAGAAGCTGAAACTGCCTTTTTGGAGAAAAACTAATGACCAGGGTAATAGCCGGTGAATTAAGGGGTAGAAACTTAAAAGTTCCCGAAGCAGGAACTAGACCAACGGCAGAACGAGTTAGGGAAGCCATTTTTTCTTCACTAACTTCACTTGATGCGATTGCTGAAGTAAATGTGTTAGATCTTTATGCCGGAAGTGGTGCTTTAGGAATAGAAGCAATCTCTCGAGGTGCTAATAGTTGTGTTTTTGTGGAAAATAATAAAAATGCCAGTTTGATGGTGAGTAAAAATATTGCTGACTTGAAAGTTAAAGGACAAGTAATTGAAGCAAAAGTTGAAACAGTTTTTACAAACCCTCCGACAACTAAATTAGGTATGCCTGCTCAGTTGGTTTTTCTAGATCCTCCATATGAAACAAGTTACGAACAAATCACCAAAGTTCTTCTACTTGGCCTAGAAAATCAATGGTTTTCTGCTGATGCGATCCTGGTTTTAGAAACCGGAAAACGAAACGGTGACTTTGTTTGGCCCGAAGTCTTCGAAAGCCTTCGAGAGAAGAGTTATGGCGATACACGTGTTTGGTACGGTCAAGTATGCAAAAAGTAGTTTGTCCCGGTTCCTTTGATCCAGTAACTAATGGACATATCGATGTCTTCAAAAGAGCTGCAGATATTTCATCTGAAGTAGTTGTTGCAGTTTTAGTCAATAATCAAAAAGCAGGACTTTTTAGTGTTGAAGAACGTGTGGAATTAATTAAAGAATCTGTAAAAAAACTTCCTAGTGTGAGTGTTTTAACTTTTGATGGATTACTAGTCGATTTTTGTAATGACAATGGGGTGACTGCCATCGTGAAGGGTTTAAGGGCGGTTAGTGATTTTGATTATGAATTACAAATGGCGCAAATGAATTACCAGTTAGGGCCCATTGAAACTCTATTTGTTTCCACAAACCCGCTTTATTCATTTCTTTCTTCAAGCTTGATCAGAGAAGTATCCAGACATGGGGGAGATATCTCCAACCTGGTGCCAGAGCCGGTAGCGAAAGCTTTAGCCAAAAAGTACAATAAGTAAACCATGATGCAAGCCATTGAAATTATTGAACACATTTTAAAGTCAATAGAAGAAGCAAGATCTGTGCCACTTTCTAGAGATGGGGCATTAGTCAACCGTCAAGAAATGATTCAACTACTCGCCCAATTAAAAGCTAGATTGCCTGAAGATATTTTGGAAGCAAAAGCGATCATCGAAACAAAAGCAGCCATCATTGATGAAGGACATCGTGGGGCAAATGAAATAGTTGAAAAAGCTCGGCATGAACAAAATCGTTTAGTTTCCCACACAGAAATTATGCAAGAAGCACATGAGCGGGCCCAAGAATTAATTCAAATGACAGAAATTGAATTACAAAAGATGAGGGATGAAACAAATAAATACATAGATGGCTCTCTTGCAAATTTTGAAATATCTTTAACTAGAACCTTAAATTCAGTTATAAAAGGTAGAGACAATTTAGGACGAAATAATAACCCTCAGGAATATCGATAAACATGGCTAAACTTGATTCAAGAGCACCACTAGTAATTGATACCCACGATTTACCCAGAAGAGCTGGGGAATCCAAAAAACTGCAATTAAAAGTTGAGCTACCAAATGATTTAACTAATGGTGGCGTTGATGTTCAAAAAGGAAATCCAGTTGAAATTGAATTATTTCTTGAAGCAGTGGTCGACGGGGTTTTAGTCACAGGAGATATTTATCTAAAAGCTGATGCCGAATGTTCAAGATGCTTAGACCCTGTTGAACTAGAAATAAACGCCAATTTTACTGAGTTGTATTTATATGATGACAAGGAAATAAATAGTGCAGAAGAAGCAGATGAGCTAAGACAGTTGCAAGGAGATTTGCTTGATTTAGAGCCTGCCCTCATAGATGCGGTGGTGCTTGCTATGCCGCTTAGACCCCTTTGCAATGATGATTGTCTTGGACTTTGTGCTCAATGTGGATTTAGGCTTGATGAGGATCCAAAACACGAGCATGAAATAATTGATCCGCGATGGTCAATACTATCGCAGCTAAAGGAAGAGAAGTAGAGAAAAGTGCCAGTACCTAAACGAAAAATGTCACGTTCTAATACACGTAATCGTCGTGCACAATGGAAAACAACTGTTCCAACTTTAGTTGCATGTGATCGTTGTCGTGCAGAAAAACTTCCACATACTGTTTGTCCTACTTGTGGAACATACGCCAAACGTCAAGTTACTAATCCTTAATTAAGAAAGCAATATGCGCGAATTAGTTGCGCGATTAGGCGTTGAACTTTCTGAAGACTTACTAAAACAAGCCGTAACTCACCGTTCTTATTCTTATGAACATGGTGGAATTCCCACAAATGAAAGACTTGAATTTTTAGGCGATTCTGTTTTGGGAATTGTAATCACCGATGAACTATTTAATAAAAATCCAGATGCACCAGAAGGTGAATTAGCAAAACTTCGTGCCGCAGTTGTAAACGCCAAAGCATTAGCCGATGTTGCTAGAACAATTGGTTTGGGTGAATTTTTACTATTAGGTAAAGGTGAAGAATCATCTGGAGGAAGAGATAAATCAAGTATTTTGTCTGATGCCGTTGAAGCACTCTTAGGTGCAATTTATGTTGAACATGGATTAGAAAAATCTGCACAAGTTATCTTGCAATTATTTGCACCCGTCTTAGCAGCAAGTGCTCAACTTGGTGCTGGATTGGATTGGAAAACAAGTTTGGCTGAGCTTGTGAATAAAACTGATTTAGGAAATATTGAATATGTGATTGAACAATCTGGACCAGATCATGACAAAAGTTTTAGTGCCAGAGTAAAACTTAATGAAAGCTATTTTGGATCAGGTGAAGGAAAAAGTAAAAAAGAGGCTGAACAAAGAGCAGCAGCAAGTGCATATAACGAATTAAAAAACATTAAATCATAAAATGCCTGAATTGCCTGAAGTAGAAGTTGTTAGAAGAGGTTTAGCTAAGCACGTTACTGGCAGAAAAATCGCTCTTGCCAAAGTTAAAAACAATCGGGCGTTAAGAAACTTTGAATTTAGTATAAAGACATTTGAAAAGACAGTAGTTGATAAATCTATTTTGAGTGTGGAAAGGCGAGGCAAATTTCTTTGGTTGCCTTTGAAAAAAACTAAGCAAGCTATCAGTGCTCATTTAGGAATGAGTGGGCAAATGTTGATGGTCCAAAAGGAAGAAAAACCTGGGAAGCATGCCAGAGTCCTATTTGAATTCAGTGACAAAAAAAGAAGTCTGCACTTTATTGATCAGCGAACTTTTGGTTGGATAAATCTTGAAGATCTTGTTCAAGCTCCAGATGGAAGATGGGTCCCAACTTCAGTACTACACATTTCTCCAGATCTATTTGAAGAAAGTTTTGATTTAGAAAAAACAATTATTAATATAAAGAAAAGAAAAACTGGCATTAAACAAGCACTCTTAAATCAAGAATTGGTTGCTGGAATTGGAAATATTTATGCTGATGAGGCTTTATGGAAATCAAAAACTCATTGGGCTATAAGTTGTCAGGATTTGAGTGAGAAAAAAATCGAGGAAATACTGTTTTCGGCCAAAGAGGTGATGGCAAAAGCGTTAGCAAAAGGTGGTACATCCTTTGATGATCTCTACATCGACGTAAATGGGGAAAGTGGGTATTTTGAAAACGAATTATCGGCTTATGGGCGCGAAGGTGAAAGGTGTTACAGGTGTGATTTGGAAATGGTGCGAGAGGCCTTTACTAACAACAGAAGCTCCACTATTTGTCCTAGATGTCAACCAAGAAATACACCCAAAAGATAGGGTTAGAGAGTTATAACCAAACCACAAAATAGGAGGGACGGCTTATGTATTTAAAAAGCCTGACCTTGCGTGGTTTTAAATCTTTTGCTTCTGCCACCACTTTGGAATTTGAACAAGGTATCACTGCTGTTGTTGGACCTAATGGATCTGGTAAATCAAATGTTGTTGATGCCATTGCTTGGGTAATGGGTGAGCAGGGTGCCAAAACATTACGTGGTGGAAAAATGGATGACGTTATTTTTAACGGATCTGCCGGACGAGCCCCTTTAGGTAGAGCAGAAGTTGTTTTAACAATTGATAACTCTGATGGTGCTTTACCAATCGAATATGCAGAAGTAACAATTTCTCGAACCTTGTTTAGAAATGGTGGCAGTGAATATGCCATTAACGGTAATCCTTCCAGATTATTAGATGTGCAAGAACTTCTTTCTGATTCTGGTATCGGAAGAGAAATGCACGTCATTGTTGGTCAAGGTCAAGTAGCAGCTGTTTTAAGTGCAACACCCGATGAACGAAGAGGGTTCATTGAGGAGGCAGCCGGTGTTTTAAAACATCGTCGTCGTAAAGAAAAAGCAGAAAGAAAACTTGATGCGACTCAGGCAAACATGCTTAGGTTGCAAGATTTAACAACAGAAATCAGACGCCAACTTAAACCTTTAGCAAGACAAGCAGATGTTGCTCGAAAAGCACAAACCATTCAAGCCGAATTAAGAGATGCCAAACTTAGAATTCTTGGTGATGATTTAACCCAAATGCGTGTTGTCATGATGAAAGAAGTTGCAGATGACACGGTATTAAAAGAAAAACAAAGTGAAGTAGAAACAAAAATCAATGAGAAAAAACTTCGCGAATCAGAATTAGAAAGACTACTTTTAGATGCCACGCCAAGAGTTCAAACTTCACAACAAACTTGGTTTAAACTTGCTTCTCTAAGAGAGCGACTCTTTGGTACCAGATCTTTAGCTATGGAAAGAGCAAAACTTGTTGAAGAAGAAATTCAAGAACAAACCACAGGTGCAGACCCAGAAGCTTTAGAAAAAGAAGCAAAAGTCGCAAGGCATGAAGCAAACGAATTACAAAAAGACGTTGAAGAAACAAAAAGTGTTTTAAATAATGCCACTGGTGAAAAAAATGCTGCTGAACAAGCATTCCAAAATGAACAATTAAGACATACTTCTGCCATTAAAACTGCAGCAGATAAACGAGAAGAATTAGCAAAATTAAATGGACAAGTTAACGCGGCCA